>JBFXBB010000013.1:0-19255 GCA_050183685.1 Amphiplicatus sp. | reverse complement strand
TCGACCTGGCGACCGGCGAGTCGGAATTTGTCAATGTCAAACGCTGGCGGCGAGACGAGGACGAGACCGCTCCGCAGCTCGCTGCGGTCGAAGCGGAAGCGGATGAAAATGGGGTCCGCGCGCTGCCGGCGGCGGAAGCAAGCGCCGAAAAGTCAGAGGAAGCGCGCACGCTCGTCCAGGGCGAGGAAGACGACGGCTCGCATGAACTCGTCGCAAGCCCGCGAACGGACGTCGCCTATCAGTTCACCGTCGGCACGCGCAAATGCGGCGTTTCGATCATCGAATCCGCCGATCTTGAGGATGACCGCCGCAATGATTTCGACATGGCGGCGCTCAGCCGCTCCATCGACCAGCTGCGTAACGATTACGATTATATCATTATCGACGCGCCGGCCGTGCTCGCGAAGGCCGAAGCGAGCATTATCGCGGGCTCGGCGGATTTCACGGTGATGGTGCTTGAATGGTGCGCGACGACGCGCGGCGCGGCGCGCGTCAGCGTGCAGCGCCTGATCGACGCGCGCGCGAAGATCCTGTCCTTCCTCGTCAACAAGGTCGACGAACGTCAGCACTATTATTTCCGCCCTGAAGATCGGCAGTTCTACTACCGCAAGAAGCACTAGAACCCGGAAAGGGCCCCGATTAGGAGCCGCTCATGAGGCCCGTTGGAGGCTTGCTCGCCGCCTTGTTCGCTCTCGCCGGCGCGGCGTCGGCGAGCGGCGCGGGCGCGGATATCGACCTGTCGCAATATGAGCTTTCCTTTTCCGAGGACTTCAACAAGCTTGACGTCTCCGGTCGCCGCTGCGACAGCCGCTGGATCGCGCATACCCCCTGGAACGGCGATTTTGGCGGCGCGATATTCGCCGACCCCTCGCATGGCTTCCCGTTCCGTGCGCAACGCGGAGTCTTGCGGATCGAAGCCAAGAACGAGCCCGGAACGGGCTGGGTCTCGGGGCTGCTGTCAGCCCGCAATATGTGCAATGAAGGCTTCGCGCAGCGCTATGGCTATTTCGAGGCCCGGATGATGCTCCCCGAAGGCGCAGGCATGTGGCCCGCCTTCTGGCTCATCGGCGTCGAGACCGACAGCTCCATCGCCGAGATCGACGTCATGGAGCATCACGGCCACATGCCGGACAAGTTCACCTGGGCGCTGCATGTCCACGCCAAGACGGCGGACGCCCAGCATTTCAACGATGGCGGGCCGGTGACGACGGCGCCGGGCGCGCTCACCGAAAAATTCAACACTTTCGGCGTCAGCATCGAAGAGGATGAAACGATCTTCTATTTCAACCGCCGTGAAATCTGGCGGGGCCCGACGCACGATGCGTTCAAGCAGCCGCTCTATCCGCTCGTCAATCTCGCAATGGATGAAGGCTTCGTGACGGAAGAGACGCCGAAGCGCGCTTTTCTTTATATCGATTATGTACGCGCCTGGCGGAAGAAACGGTAGCGCGCGGAGTTTGCTCCGACAACCCCGCGCTGCAACGCCTATTGCGCGGCGAGCTCCAATTGCGGGCGCTGGCGCGCGGCCCGAAGGCCCGGCAGGAGGCCGCCGAAGAAACCGATCAGCAGCGCCAGAATGATGGCCGAAAGAACGATCCCAGGCGACAACTGAAATTGAAAGACGAGCTGCGTAAATCCCGCGCTTAAAGTCGAGGTCGTCTTGCCGTTGAAGAAAATAAATGCGAGCGCGACGCCGAGAACGGCGCCAACGGCCGCCAACATCAAGGATTCGATGAGCGTGCCGACAAAGGCGGCGACACCCGAAAAGCCGATGATGCGCAAGGTCGCGATCTCGACCGAGCGCGCCGCAACGGAGCTGTACATGGTGTTCAAGGCCCCGGCGAGCGCGCCGATCGCCATCGTAATGCCGAGCCCCCAGGCGATGATGGTGAATTGCTCCGTCGACTGCGAGGCCTGGCGGGCGTAAAATTCGCGTTCGCTCAGCGCCTCAAGCTGTTTCAATCGCGGATCGTTCTCGACCCAATCCTTGAAGGCGGCCATCGCCTCGGGCGAGGTCAGTTGAACGCGCATGGTCTGATAGACATTCGGGCGGTTAAACAGGCTCTGCGTCACGGCGATATCCGCCCAAAGCTCTGAATCGAATACGGTTCCCGGCGCCTCGAAGACGCCGACCACCTGCCAGGTCGAGCCGCGCAGGCGGATGGTCTTGCCGAATTCGAAGCCCGCAAATTCGCGAAGCAGCCCCGCGCCGACGACGATCTCATTCGTCCCGGGACTGAACATCCGCCCTTCCTTGATCCTGGCGGCGCGGCGCAGGGAAAGGCCCTCAGGGCCAATCCCGCGGAAGGGCATGTTCGCCTTGGTCCCGGTCGCGCGTTTCACGCCGTCGACGATGACAAGAAGTTCTCCCGAGATGACGGGCGCGCCGTTCCGCTGCTGGACGCCCGGGCCCGTGGCGAGCACGTTGAGCTGGTCGCGAGTGACGACGCTGTTAAGCTCGGCGTTGGAACCCTCGCGTAAAACGACCGCGACATCGTCCGCGCCGGAGCCTTTGACAGTCTCGTTGAGCCCGTTCGACAAGGCGAGAAAGAAGAGAAGCACGATGATCGCGAGCGCAACGGCGACGACGCTGGCGATCGACATCGGCGTGCGTTGCGCGATGGAACGGACATTCATCGCGGTCACCGCGCCAATCTGGTTAATGAGAGAAGCCATTCCCGTCTCCTCAGCGGCGGCCAAGCGCGTCGACAGGGCGCATCCGGTAAGCGAATAGCGCCGGCGCGAGCCCCGTGACCAATCCGAGCCCGAGCGCGATCGCCGCCGCCCAAAGCAAGACGGAAGGGGCGAAGCTGATCGGCGGCCCCATATTCCCGCCGGCGCCTGTGATAAAAGACAACACCGCGGCCGCAACGCCGACGCCGAGCCCGGCGCCGATCACGGACAGCAAGACCGACTCGCCGAGCACCATTCGCAAAATGCGCGGCGAGGAAAAGCCGAGCGTCTTCATGACGCCCATCTCCCGGGTCCGCTCGCGCACTGCGAGCGCCATCGTCGTGCCGACGATCAAGAGGATGGCGCTGAAGGCGGCGCCGACGACCAAGGTCACAACGAGCGCGATATTGCCGAGCTGCGCGGCGAAGGATTCGTTGAAGGCCGCCTCGTCCTGCGTCGAAGTCTCGTCGGCGGAATTCGCGAAACGCTGGTCGATCGCATTGGCGACCTTGTCATTCACCGAGGCGGAGGTCGTCAGGAACGGAATCCAGCCGATGCGATCGCGCCCGAAGGTGATCGTTTCGTTGAAATAGTCATAATGAATAAGAACCGCGCCGGTTTGCGAACTGCCCGGCTCCGTCGGGATCGCTCCGACAAGCGTGAACTCCCAGACATGGCCGCCATCCGATTGGCTGAAGATATTGCTGTTCAAGGGAATGCGTTGGCCGATGCGCCAGCCATACCGCTCAACCACCGAGTCGGCGGCGAGCATCGCCGTGCGATCCTTGAAAAAGGCCTCGCGCTGGTCTTCAGGAAGTTGCAAATCTTCCGAATAGACCTTGAAATAGGTTTCCGGATCGACGGCGAAGACGGGAAGGAAGCCCTTTACCGGATCCTGATAATAACCGCCGAACCAGTTCATATGCGTCGCAACAGCAACGCCGGGCATTCGGGCGATGCGGTTATAATGCGCGATCGGCAAGGACTCGGTGAAATTGATCTTGCTCAAGGTCACCATCCGTGTCGGCAGCGCGTTGAAATTGGTGATGGCGTGGTTGAAGCTCACCATCACGGAGAAGATGAGAAAGGCGATAAAGATCGAGATCAGCAAAAGCGCAGTGCGCACCGGCTTGCGGAAAAGGTTTTTTCCCATGAGCGTCAGATCGTTCATGAGGCGAGCTCGCCTTCGTTGAAATGGCCCTTGTCGAGATGGAGAAGCCGTTTTGCGTATTTCGCCGCTTCTGCGTCATGCGTCACCATGATGATGGTCTTGCCAAGATCGCGGTTAAGGACCTGGAGCATCGAAAGGATCTCATCGGCCGTCGCGCGGTCGAGATCGCCCGTCGGCTCGTCGCAAAGAAGAAGCTTCGGATCGGCGACGATCGCGCGCGCGATCGCAACGCGCTGCTGCTGGCCGCCCGACATTTCGCGGGGGCGGTGCCGCGCCCTATCTTCAAGGCCGACAACTTTGAGCGCGGTCGAGACATTTTCGCGGCGCTTGGCCGGGGAGAGCCTCGTCAGCAATAAGGGCAATTCGACATTCTGCGCCGCATTGAGGATCGGCATCAGATTATAGAACTGGAAGATGAAGCCGACATTGGCGGCGCGCCACGCGGTGAGCCGTCCCTCGCTCAACCGGTCGATGCGCTCGCCGCCGAATTCGACGGCGCCCTTGTCGGGCCGGTCCGTGCCGCCGAGAAGGTTCAAAAGCGTCGTCTTTCCGGACCCGGACGGCCCCATCACCGCGACAAAATCGCCTTTTTCGATATGCATGGTGAGCTTATCGAAGATGACGATCTTCTCCTTGCCGCGCACATAGCTCTTTTCGACATCGGTGAGGCGAATGAGGTCGGCCATCAAAGTCTCCGGAGAGGTCAGGACGTCTTGTCGAGAAAGCGCACGCTGATCGCCATTTCGGGCAGAATGCGCGGGTCGAGCTTGTCGAAGCCGATCCGCACGCGCACGGTCGCGCGGCTGCGATCGGCGGAAGGAATGGTCGCGATCACATGCGCCGGCAACGCAAGATCGGGATAGGCGTCGAGCACCGCCTCGACCTGCTGGCCCTCGAAGACGCGGGCGATATAGGCCTCGCTGACGTCGACCTCGATTTCGAGACTCGACATGTCGACGATGGTGCAGATGCCGGTGCGGGTGAAGCCGCCGCCGGCGGACATCGGCGAAATGATCTCGCCGGGCTGGGCCGCCTTGGCGGTGACGACGCCGTCAAAAGGCGCGCGAATCTCGTAGCGCGACAATTGCGCCGCAGCGCGCTCGGCGTCGCTTTTCAAGGCGTTCGCCTGCGCGCGCGCGGCCTCATAGCGCGCTTCGGCGTCGGTGAGCATGGCGTTGGTCGCAAATCCGTCCGCGGCAAGCGCGCGCGTGCGGTCGAGCACGCGCTTTGCTTCGGCGAGATCGGCCGACGCCGACGCCGCGCGCGCCTTTGCCCCTTGAAGATCGGCCTCGGCGAGCGTCGCCTCAAGAACAGCCAGCACCTCGCCGCGCGCGACCTTCTGACCCTCCTCGACCCGCACTTCGACGAGGCGGCCGGTGACCTCGGCGGCAACCGTCGCCTCGCGGCGGGCGACGACATAGCCGGAGGCGACGAGCGATCCGGCCGGCGCGGCCGGCGCATCCTCGACGGCCGCGCTCGGCGCGGACACAGGCGCGGGCCGCGGCGGGGCGGGCTTCAGGAACCAGCCGAGCGCGACGCCGACCGCCAGCAATAAAACGCCCGCCGCGCTCATCGCCCAAAAGGGGACGGCGCGCGCCACGGCGACCGCGGCGCGTTCAATGCTCAGGGATCGCAACAGGTCAGACTTGTCGTCCAAAAAGTTACCGTCTGGATTTCGGCCGGAAATCTAGAGAAGCCCTGAGGATTTCGCAACGCGGCCGCGCAGCCCGCCTTTTTGGACATGTCGGGAAGGCGCGCGGCGACGGCGGCCCATCCGGTTCATCGCCGCGCGCCTCAATCCGTCCCATTTCAGCGCGGGCGACGCTTAAACGCGGAGCGACAGGGAAAGGCCGGACTGCGGACTATCATTGGTCCAACTCGAAATTTAACCTTCGTGAAACTAAAAAACAATGCGCAATTCTATTTTGGTCTTCATCCGACCTTAACCATCGTATCCGAGTATTCGTGCAACGAAAATAAATCGAGGATTGGTCGGGCGATGACGAGGCGCCAATTGAGACGGGAGGCTGTTTTTCTGGCGGCGATGCTTAGCCTCGCTGCGGGGCCGCCGCCCGCGCGCGCGCAGGATGAACACCCCAGCGGCGTTGTCGAACCGACGCTCGCGCATGCGCAGCCGACGTCGATCGGCGGCGCCGACCGACGCCTCCGCGGCGCCGAACTCAATGTCCTCGCGGAATTTATCCGGATTATGCTGCAATTCGGCGCAGGCGTTGACGCTCCGCCCGGCGACGTCGCCCAGTTCGACATTTGCGTCAGCCGAACTTCTGACAGCAAATATCGACTGTCGGATCTTGACGGCGTCGTTGTGGGCCGGAGGCGCGTTCACGCCGCCGTCGTCTCGACGCCGGCGGATATGACGTCGGACTGCGGGCTCGCCTTCATATCGAAGGACGAACTCGACGACGCCGATTATCGCAAACTGACAAGGCAGGGCGTTCTTACGATGAGCGACGCCTATGATTTCGCGAGAAACGGCGGCGTCATGGAAGTCGTGTTCGTCGAACAGGGCAAGGTCGCCTTCTTTGTCGAGGGCGCGCGCATTCGCAGAACCGGGCTTGCGCCAAGCTCGAAATTCCTGCGCCTCGCAACAGAGATCTACTACTAACGCCGAGAAATCGTCGCCGGCGCCAGGAGCGCGTCCGGCCTAGGGGGAATTTAACATGGATGCGCCATTTGAAGAAGGCGCCAGCGCCGCAAGAACCTCGCGCTCGCACGACTCCATTTCCTTGAAGAGCAAGATCCGCGTCATGATGTTGCTCGCCTGCTTTTCGGCGCTTTTCCTGCAACTCGCTGTGACGACCGCTTATGAGATCGCCACCTTTCGCAGCGACCTCGTCAGAGAGGATTCAAAGCTCGCCGATGTCGTCGGCGGCAATCTCGCCGCCGCGATCCTGTTTGAAGACGTCGAAACCATTAAGGAGAGCGTCGATGTGTTCAAGGAGGCGCCCGATCTCGAAGCGGCCTTCGTTTACGCGGCCGATGGTTCGCTCTTGTCGCGTTATGTCCGGCGTGATCTGAAAATAGCGCCAGCGCCGGTTAAAGATAACGATCGGGCCGCCGAGTTCGTCGCGAGTACGCCGGATCGAATATATATTCAACGCGCCATCGAGCTCGACGGCGAACTCGTTGGAAGTTTGCAAATCGTCTCAGATCTCAGCCGATTGAGCGAACTCATCAGGCGCAATATGACCATCGCGGCCTTCGTGCTGCTCGGCGCGATATTGCTCGCCCTCCTCATCACCGAGAGATTTGCGCGCGCCATAGCGCGTCCGGTAGAACGGCTTCTCGCGACAATGGAGGAAATCCGCGAAACGAAAGCCTATGAGGCGCGCGTGGAAAAACTGTCGAACGACGAATTCGGCCGTCTCGCCGACGGATTCAACGCCATGATCGACGAAATCGGGCGCCGCGACGCGACCCTTGAAGACACGGTGCGCTCGCGCACGGTCGAGCTTGTCGACGCGAAGGAAAAGGCGGAGGCGGCGAGCCGCGCGAAGTCGGAATTCCTCGCCAATATGAGCCATGAAATCCGCACGCCCATGAATGGCGTTCTCGGCATGACCGAGCTTCTGATGCAGACCGATCTCGACGCCCAGCAGCATGAGCTTGCGACCGTCGTCATGTCTTCCGGTTCGAGTCTTCTCGCGATCATCAACGACGTCCTTGATTTTTCCAAAATCGAGGCCGGCAAATTTTCGTTGCATCCCGCGCCCTTCAATCTGCGCGACCTCGTCGAGGAGACGGGAGCGCTCGTTTCTTCGCGCATTCTTGAAAAGGACCTTGAACTCCTCATCCGCTACGATCCACGTTTGCCGGACGGCTTCATCGGCGACGGACCGCGTATTCGCCAGATTATCACCAATCTCCTCGGCAATGCGGTCAAATTCACCGAGAGCGGACAGATTCTTATCGAAGTTGGCGGCGAGATCGCCGATGGTAAAGCGCGTCTTAGATTGTCGGTCGAAGACACGGGCGTTGGCATCGCTCCGGATCAGATCGGGCGCATGTTCGAGAAATTCGAGCAGGCGGATTCATCGACAACGCGGCGATATGCCGGCACGGGACTCGGCCTCGCCATCTCGAAGAGCATCGTCTCTATGATGGGCGGTGAAATCGGCGCTGAAAGCGAATTCGGGAAAGGCTCCGTCTTCTGGTTTAATATTGAACTGCCCGTCGATCGCTCGGTCGGGAGCGTCCGCGAGCGCGAGATCGTCGATCTCAAAGGCCGCAGAATCCTCATTGTCGATGACAATGAGGTGAATCGGCGCATTCTGCTGGAGCTCGCCCAGTCCTGGGGAATCATTGCGGACACGGTCGCTTCGGCGCATGAGGCGCTGCATCATTTGAAAGATCCGAGGCGGCGCGAGCAAGGCTATGACGTCATTTTGAGCGACTACCATATGCCAAAGATCAACGGCGTCGAACTCGCCATAAGGATTCGTCAAGATGCGCACTATGCGAAGACGCCGATCATCATGCTCTCGTCAATGGGGGAGCGGACAAGCGCCGAATCATCCGCTGATGCTCATATCAACGCTTGGTTGACTAAGCCGATCCGCGCCCTGAATCTACAACAAGAGATCGTCGATCAGCTCGTAGGCCAAAACGCCCGCGCTCTGCGCGACATTGTTGAAGAACACAAGCCCGCAGTTGAGGCGCCGCCGCCGACTGTCCGGCGCGTGAAACTTCTTCTCGCCGAAGACAATGTCGTCAATCAGATGGTCGTTTCAAAAATGCTAGACGGGCGGAATTTCGACATCGAGATCGCGCAGAACGGCAGGGAGGCCGTCGAGAAATTCTTCGCCTTCGAGCCCGACATCGTTCTTATGGACGTTTCCATGCCCGAGATGGACGGTCTTGAAGCGACGCAGAAAATCCGCCGTCTCGAAAAGGAAAAGAACCGCGAAAGAACGCCGATCATCGCCGCGACGGCGCATGCGCAGGAAGAAGACAGGCGCCGCTGTTTCAGCGCGGGCATGGATGACTATATTCTGAAGCCGGTGAAGCTCGAAAAGCTCATCGCGCTCCTCGCCAAGTGGCGCGACGGGGCGAGCGTGGCCGCCTGAGGGGCTTCGGCGCATTTTGCGGCTTGCAACTGAAAAATACGTTCCTGTATCAAGAGTTGCGGGGAGCCCCTTTTTCCTCTTGCCATCAGGAGCGACGTCATGGCGCCGGCCGGAGCCTCTCAGTACATATTGCAGATGAAATCGCCCGATCGGCCGGGGATCATCGCCGCGGTTGCGCCGCTTCTTGCCTCGCATGGCTGCGATATCCGCGACGCCATCGTCTATGGCGACCCCGATACGACGACTTTCTTCTTGCGGATCCATGTCGCAAGCCCGGAGAAGGGAAAGGCGGAACTTGAAAATATCTTTAGGCCGCTCGCAGACAGTCTGGGCTTGGAAGGACGGTTTCACGACCTTTCCCAAAAAATGCGCGTGCTTGTTGCAGTTTCAAAATTCGACCATTGCCTGAACGATCTGCTGCACAAATGGCATATCGGCGCGCTGCCTGTCGAGATCATCGCGATCGTCTCGAACCATGACGATCTGCGCCGGACGGCGGACTGGCACGAAGTCCCTTTTTATCATCTTCCGGTGACGGCGCAAAACCGTTCCGCCCAAGAGGCGGCGATCGAGACGGTGATCGGCGAGACGCGCGCCGAGCTTGTCGTGCTTGCGCGCTACATGCAGATCCTGTCGGACGACTTCAGCGCGCGGCTTGAGGGACGCTGCATCAATATTCATCACTCGTTCCTGCCGAGCTTCAAGGGCGCGCGCCCCTACACTCAGGCGCATGATCGCGGCGTCAAGCTTATCGGCGCGACGGCGCATTATGTGACAGCCGCCCTCGACGAGGGGCCGATCATCGAGCAGGACGTTCGCCGCGTCACGCACGCGACGACAGCGCAGGAAATGGTCGAGATCGGGCGCGAGGTCGAGGCCTCGGTCCTGTCGCGGGCGGTGAAATGGCATGCTGAACATCGCGTTTTCGTGAACGGCGCGCGCACCGTGGTGCTGAGATAGAGAAAGGCGGAGGACGGGGTTGGGCGGTCAATCGACCAAGGCGTTGGCGGCGACGGCGCTGGACGGGGTGAAAGTCCTCGATCTGTCGCGCGTGCTTGCGGGGCCCTGGTGCACGCAGATCCTCGCCGATTTCGGCGCCGACGTCGTCAAGATCGAGGCTCCTGGATCGGGCGATGAAACCCGCAGTTGGGGCCCGCCCAATCTCCCGCCCGAGCCCGGCGCCGGCGGGGAAGGCGAAAGCGCCTATTTTCTTTCCTGCAACCGCAACAAACGGTCGGCGGCGATCAACATCGCCTCGCCGGAGGGCGCTGATCTCATTCGTCGCCTCGCCGCCGGCGCCGACATCGTCGTCGAGAACTTCAAGCGCGGAGGCTTGAAGAAATACGGCCTCGACTATCAGAGCCTTAGGACGGCGAATGCGCGTCTTGTCTATTGTTCGATCACCGGCTTCGGCCAGACCGGGCCTTACGCCGACCTTCCGGGTTATGATTTTGTCGCGCAGGCGATGGGCGGCATGATGAGCATCACCGGCGAGCAAGATGGGCCCCCGATAAAGCCCGGCGTCGCGCTCGCGGACATATCGACCGGCATGTATGCGGCGGTGAGCGTGCTCCTTGCGCTCCGCCATGCGGAAAGAACGGGCGAAGGTCAGTATATTGACTGTTCGCTTCTCGACACGCAAATCGCCATGCTGGCGAATCAGGCTTTGAATTTTCTGGTGACGGGCCGCTCGCCCAGGCGCCTTGGCAATCGCCATCCGACGATCGTTCCCTATGGGGTTTTCGATGCGAAGGACGGACCCTTCGTCGTCGCCGTCGGCAACAACCGGCAATTCGCCGCGCTCTGCGAGGCGCTCGGCGCGCCCGGGCTCGCCGCCGATCCCCGCTACCGGACGAATTTCGAACGCGTCGCCAATCGCGAGCCTTTGGAGAGCGCGCTGAATGCGCTTTCGGCGAAACGCGACGGCGCCGATCTCATCGCCGCGCTGCGCGCGAAGGGCGTGCCGTCGGGCCCCGTCAACACGGTCGGGCAGATTTTCGGCGATCCCTTTGTCGAGGCGCGCAAAGCGGTGCATTACTTCGAGCGTGAAGACGGCGTTCAAGCGCCCGCCGTCGCTTATCCCGGCAAGCTCAGCGCCACGCCCGCCGCATTCCGGGCCATGCCGCCTAGGCTCGGCGAGCATACGGCCGAGATCTTGACCCAATGGCTCGATATGACGTCGCCGGAAATCGCCGCGCTTCAAAAAGCGGGCGTCATCGAGCAACGCGCTGCGGCCCGTCCTTCGTGACGCCCCGCTTCGCGCGCCTCCTCGGGGGCCCGTTTGATTGCAACAGGGAAAGCCTCATCCTTGCAAGTTCGAATCGTCGCGCTGCTCGCGATCAGCCTTCCTTATAAACGTCGGCGGGATCGATCCGCATATTGTGGCGAACGAAGCTCTCAATATAAAGCCTTAAGGCTTCCGGATCGAAGCGCCCGTCGTCGATGAATGCGCCGGCCGACATCGCGATCGGGCGGGTCGCCGCCTCCAATATCCAACTGCGATCGGGCTCGCCCTCCTTTTTTGAGTCAATCGTCGGACAGGCCATATTGAGGCTCGCCGCCGCCGCGCGATAAATATCGGGCAAATAGGCCGCTTCGGCGATTTCATGCAGATTGGCGGGTGCGTCGATCTGACCCCAGCGCGTCATTTGCGTCAAATACCACAGCGCGTGGGAGCGCCAAGGAAAATTGGCGGCGTAATGATGGAATATCAAAAAGTCGCGCGCTTCGATAATACTGTGGCGCGAGGCGAGCGCGCCCTTTCCCGTCAAGGCCGGCGCAAGAACGTTCGGCGGCAAACAAAGATAGCGCTCGGCGGAGAGAATATAGGCCGCCTCAAGCCGGTTGGTCGGATTGTCAAGCCATGTCGAGGCCTTGAGCAGGCTGCGCAGCAGAGAAACATGCGTATTCGGATTGTCTTGCGCCCATCGCTGACGCACGCCCAGGACTTTTTCCGGCATGTGGCGCCAAACATCGGCGGACCGAACGATGGCGCGGCCCGATCCGCGCTTTTCGGCCAGCGTGTTCCAAGGCTCGCCGACGCAGAATGCGTCGATTTTGCCGTCCTCCAAATGCTCCACCATAAGAGGCGGCGGCGCGACGATCATGCGGACATCCCTGTCCGGGTTTATTCCCTCCGCTCCAAGCCAATAACGCACGGCGTAATTATGGGATGAGTACGGGAATACCGCGCCGATGGCGACGGTCTCGCGTCCTTCTTTAATGCGCCTTGCAATCACGGACCGCAAGGCGCGCGCAGTCGTCGGACGCTCGAACATCGCGTCCGGATCGGCCGCCACCATCTCACGATAAAGCCGCTCCGACACGGTGATCGCATTGCCGTTCAGATTGAGGGACAAAGCGGTGACGAACCGCTCGGACGAATAGGCGTTGTCGAGCCAGCTCGCCGGCGCCATAGGCGCCAGCATATGCGCGGCGTCGAGCGCGCCAACCGCAAGCTTGTCGCGAATTTGGGACCATGAGTTTTGCCGGCTGAGCTCGATTTCCAGTCCTTCTTCGGAGAAAAAAAGTTTCTCTTTAGCGACGATGAGCGGGGCTGCGTCCGTCAGGGGCACGAAGCCGATCGTGAGCTGACGCTGTTCGTTCTCCATCGAGCGCACTTCTACTCGCCGAAGAGGCTCGCCACCGACAAAATGCTGTCGGCGACTTCCTTGATCGACTTTCCTTGCTTCATCGCCATCGTCCGCATGGCGGCATAGGCGTCGTTCTCGGAGAGTTTTCGCTTTTCCATCAATAGGCCCTTCGCCCGTTCGATCGCCTTTCGGTCTTCGAGATCGCGCTTTGACTTTTCAAGATCGCGCCATAGCGCGTCAAACATCCTGAACCGCTCGATAGCGATCTCAACGACGGGCAGAACCCGGCGCTCCGAAAGGCCGTCCACGATATAGGCGCTGACCCCCGCCCGGACCGCCTCCTTCGCAAGCGCGCCATCGCCATTTTCAACGAACATCACAATCGGCTTCGGGTTCTTGCGCGCTACGAGCTGTAAATTCTCGATCGTATCCCGGTCCGGGCTGTCGCAATCGATGATGATCGTATCGGGCTGAAGGCGCTCAATCAAAGACAGGAGTTCAATGCCGTGCAGCATCGGCGCCTGCTTGACGACGGCCCGGCCTTTAAGGCCCTCCTCGACGATCTTGGCGCGCTCCGGCCTGCTGTCGATCAGGAGCACGATCAGCGGCGTTTCAGTTTTCGGCAGCATGTCTGGCGACGTTTATGTTGCAACGCACAAGATTGCATTGTTGCAGCGCAACATCAAGCCCGAATGCGCCTCGCGGCCATCCGATCGGATTGCGGAAGGCCCGATGTCTTGTCATTTATGCTATTATTTTTATTCATATTTTTCTCCTTCCGGCGAAAGACCGTCCCGATCCCGAGCAAAACGGGTTCGCCGGTCTCGATCTCGGCGTCCAAAAGGCCCGCCAGCGACGTTCTCGAAAATGTTTCTCGCGGGCGCGAAACGGCCTCGGCGACGACCGCCGGGGTTTCCGGCGCCAGCCCTTCGGCGAGGAGGCGCCGGGCGAGCGCGGGCGCCATGCGCGCGCCCATGTAAACCATCAGCGTCACCCCCGGGTCGGCGCAGGCGCGCCAATCGATCGCCGGCAGCGCGCCGTCGCGGCTATGCGCCGTTACGAATTTCACCCCATGCGCCTCGTCCCGATGGGTGAGCGAGACCTTCAACCGCGCCGCCGCAGCGAGCGCCGCCGTCACTCCGGGAATGATTTCAACGGCGATTCCCGCCGCCTCAAGCGCGGCGATCTCTTCGCCGGCGCGGCCGAAAATCATCGGGTCGCCGGACTTCAATCGGACAACGCGCTTTCCCTGCTTTGCGAGACGCAGCATCGTCTCATTGATGTCGTCCTGCCGGCAGGAGCGCCGCCCGCCCCGCTTGCCGACGGCGATGCGCCTGGCCTCGCGCCGCACGAATTCCAGAACCTCGTCCGAGACAAGATCGTCGAACAAGATCACATCCGCCGATTGGAGCGCGCGGACAGCTTGTATGGTCAGGTGCTCGGCCGCGCCCGGCCCCGCGCCGACAATCGTCACCCTGCCTGCCCCGTCGGATTCGTTGGCCAATAAGCGTTCGATCGTTTCCTCGATCTCGGACGAGGCCTCGACGAAGGCGGCGTCGGCGAAACGCCGCCAAAATGCGAGACGCGCTTTCGCAAGAGGCAAGCGGCGCGCGAGCGCAGCGCGCAGCCTAGCGGCGGCGCACGCCCAATCGGCGACCGCCGGGTGCAGCAGCGCTTCGATCCGGCTTCGAATTTCCTGCGCAAGCGCCGGCGCGGCGCCATTCGTGGAAATCGAAACGACGACCGGCGACCGGTTGACGATCGACCCGAATTGAAAATCGCAAGCCTCCGGCCTGTCGATCAGATTGACCGGCGCGCCTGAGACGCGCCCCGTCGCGGCAAATTTCCGGGCCTCGCCCGCGTCCGAAAACACGCCGACGGCAAGCGCGGCGTCATCGAAATCGTTCGGCCGCCAAGACCGGTTCAAAAAGATGCAGCGGTCGCCGTGAGCGCGCATGAGTTCTTGAAGGGCTTTGCACGGATGAACGGCCGCGATACGCAGAATGGCGCCGGCCGCCAGTAAAAGCTCCGCTTTCCACGCCGCCTCCTCGCCGTCGCCGGCGAGAAGAACGAGCCGGTTGTCGAGCTTGAAGAAAACCGGCAGAATCGGCAATGGCGCCATTTTGGGGCGCGGCGCGGGTTCAGGCTTGCGCATGTTCGACCTCCGGCGTGAATCGTCCGATTTCAGACCGGCAGGAACCGCAATTCGTCCCGGCGCCCGTCGCCAGGCCGACCTCGTCGATCGTCCGGCAACCGCGCGCGACGGCGGCGGCGATCTCATTCGCGCCGACATTCATGCAGGAGCAAACGATCGCACCCCGGTCGACGCCCGCGCCGCCCGGCCGTCCCGCCAGCACGCCTTGACGCGCCTCGGGTGAAAGGCGCCGCCCGATATGTTCCAAGACAAAAGCGCGCGCCGCGCCGACAGGCTCGCGCGCAAGAAAAAGCGCGCCCATCAGCACGTCGCCTTGAAAGACGGCGCAGCTATGCCGGCCCGCGGCGACGTCCGTCGTCGAGGCGAGCGCGCCGCGCGCGCGCTCATCGACAAACGCGCGAAAGAGACGGCCCGCGATCGCCTCGCCCGCCGCGCTGTCGAGGGCCGAAAGCCCCGCCATTTCAAACCGCGCGCCGCCTTCGATTCGCGCTTTCGCCCAATAGTCCGCTTCAACGGGCGCCCTCAGCGTCGAAAAGACGGGCGCCGCCAAGGCCGCAAAACCGTACCAAGCCGCATTGAACCGTTCGACGCGAACGCGCGCGGATTTCAGCGCCGGCTGGCCGGAAATCGGATCGACAAGCGGCGCGACGAGAGCGTCGACCCGACCCTTGGAGGAAAATTCATCCGTCCAATGCATGGGCGCGAAAAGGGACCCGACCGGCTGACGTTTCGTCACCAGCACTCGCGCAAGCATGACGCCCCGCGGCGAGACGATGCGCGCGATTTCGGCTTCCTTGAGGCCCTCGCGCGCGGCGTCTTCGGGCGAAATCTCGACAAAGGGCTCGGCGATATGGCGGAAAAGACGAGACGTCCGCCCGGTCCGCGTCATGGTGTGCCACTGGTCGCGAATCCGCCCCGTGTTCAGCGTATACGGATAATCAGGCTCGGGCGCGGCCGGCGCGCGCGCCGCCGGCGCGACGAAATTCGCGCGGCCGTCGCGCGTGAAGAACCGGCCGTCGCCGAAAAGACGGGCGGCCCCTGCGCGCGCGCCGGCCGGAACCGGCCATTGCGTCGGCGCGAAGTCATTATAGCCCGCCGCGTCCATGCCGCAAAGCCCGGCGAGATCGAGATCGCGCGAGCCACTATTGTCGAGCGAGCAAAGATCGGCGTATTCGCGAAACACCTCGCCCGCGCCGCCATAGTCGAACGCCGCGCCCCATCCCATTTTCGCAGCGACGCCGCACATTTGCCGCCAGTCGTCGCGCGCTTCTCCGGGCGGCGCGAGAAAGGCGCGCTGACGCGACATGCGCCGTTCTGAATTTGTCGCCATGCCGTTTTTCTCGCCCCAGGCGGTCGACGGCAAGAGAATGTCGGCGACGCCGGCTGTGTCGGTGTTCGCGACGACGTCGGAAAGGATGACAAGCTCACAGCGCCGCAAGGCCTCGCGCACGCGATCGGCGTCGGGCATCGACACGACGGGATTGGTCGCCATGATCCACAGCGCCTTGACGCGCCCCTCATGCACGGCCTCAAAGAGATCGACCGCCTTGAGGCCCGGCCGCTCAGCAAGACGCGGCGCGTCCCAGAAGCGGCGCAACAAGGCGCGATGCCTCGGCTCGCCGAGTTCCATATGGCTTGCAAGCTGGTTCGAAAGACCGCCGACCTCGCGCCCGCCCATCGCGTTCGGCTGCCCCGTCACCGAGAACGGGCCCATGCCCGGCTCGCCGATCCGTCCCGTCAGAAGATGACAATTAATGATCGCATTGACGCGATCCACGCCGTCCGCCGCCTGATTGACGCCCTGCGAATAGACAGTGACGGTTCTCCGGTTTCGTCGAAACAGGTCGAAAAAAAATGCAAGCGTTTTTTCATCGACGCCCGTTTCCCTCGCCGTATGCTGAAGATCGTATGGCGCCGCGGCGGCGAGCGCCTCTTCAACGCCATTCGTATGCTCGGCGATAAAGCGCTGGTCCGCTGCGCCCGCGGCGGCGAGCGCGGCGAGAAGCCCCTGAAACAGCGCGACGTCGCCGCCAGGCGAGACGGCGAGCCAGAGATCGGCCCCCTCGCTCGTCGCCGTCGCCCGCGGATCGATGACGACGATCTTCATCCCGGGCCGCGACCGCCGCGCGGCCTCGATACGCTGATAGAGAATGGGATGGCACCAGGCGAGATTGGAGCCGACAAGCACGATCAGGTCGGCGCGCTCCAAGTCCTCATAGCAGCCCGGCACGGTGTCCGAACCAAAGGCGCGCTTATGGCCGGCGACGGACGAGGCCATGCAGAGCCGCGAATTGGTGTCGATATTCGCCGAGCCGATAAAGCCCTTCATCAGCTTGTTCGCGACATAGTAATCCTCAATGAGGATTTGTCCGGACACGTAGAAAGCAACGGCTTCTGGACCGTGCGCCGCGATGACGTCGTTAAATTTCTCCGCGATCGCGCCTGTCGCCTCGTCCCATGAAACGCGCGCGCCGCCGATCGTCGGATAAAGCAGCCGGTCTTCGCGCCCGATCGTCTCGCCGAGCGCCGCGCCTTTGGAGCAGAGCCGGCCGAAATTCGCCGGATGGTCGGGATCGCCCCGCACAATGGCGGCGGGAGCGGCGGCATGAGCGGCGCTTTCGACAATCACGCCGCAGCCGACCCCGCAATAGGGACAGACCGAGCGGACGCGCCTGATGTCGCCGCCATCCGCCATGCCGTCACCCCTCGCGAACGGCGCCCGAAAGCGCGGGATCGGGCGTCGGGAGAAAAAGCTGAACGCGCCCATTGACGAGGCGCGCCTTGTGCGAGCGGACTTTGCCCTCGTCCGGCGGCGCCGCCTCGCCGCTTTCGAGCGAGATCACCCAATTATGGAGCGGACAGGTTACCGATCGTCCGTGTACGATGCCTTGACTTAAAGGCCCGCCCTTATGCGGGCATTTGTCGTCGAGCGCGAATACCTCCCCGTCAATCGTTCGAAAAAGCGCGACGCAGCCCGCCGGCGTCTTGACGACGCGCGCGCCGCGAACCGGAATGGCGCCGATCTCGCAGATATCGATCCAGCTTTCCCGCTCGATGCGCATCACGCGAACTCCGGGCTTTTTTCCGGGCGCGGCAAGGCGAGCGCGGCGAACTCCCCGCGATCCTTTCCCTTGGCGCGCTCGGCCCAGGGATCGATCTGCAAGAATTTCTGCGAGTGAACGAAACGCTCATAATAGCCGCGCCGCGCTTTTGCGTCCTGCAAGGTCTTCCGGACATAGTCGACGCCTACCTTCTCGGCCCATTTATAGATGCGGTCGAGATAGGCCGCCTGCTCGCGATACATCTGCATCAGCGCGCCGGCATATTCGAGAACCTCTTCTTCCGTCTTGACGAGACAGAGAAGCTCGGTCGCCTTCACATGCATGCCCGCCGCGCCGGCGAAGTGAATTTCATAGCCGGCCTCGACGCAAACGACGCCGATATCCTTGCAGGTCGCCTCCGCGCAATTGCGCGGGCAGCCCGAAACGGCGAGCTTGACCTTATGCGGCGTCCAGGAGCCCCACAGGAATTTCTCAAGCTTGACGCCGAGACCGGTCGAATCCTGCGTGCCGAAGCGGCACCATTCCGTCCCGACGCAGGTTTTGACCGTCCGGAGCCCCTTGGCGTAGGCGTGGCCGGAGACAAGGCCCGCCGCGCCGAGATCCTTCCAGACCGCCGGCAAATCCTCCTTCTTCACGCCGAGAAGATCGATGCGCTGACCGCCCGTCACCTTGACGGTTGGAATCTGGAACTTGTCGGCGACATCGGCGATGGCGCGAAGCTCGTCCGGAGTCGTCAACCCGCCCCACATGCGCGGCACGACCGAGAAGGTGCCGTCCTTTTGGATATTGGCGTGGGCGCGTTCATTGATGAAGCGCGACTGGGAATCGTCCTCATATTCGCCGGGCCAGGCGCAGAGGAGATAATAATTGAGCGCCGGCCGGCATTTGGCGCAGCCGCAGGACGTCTTCCATTCGAGCGCCTGCATCACCGCCTGAATGGATTTCAGGCCATCGCCGACAATGACGCGGCGCACCTCGGCATGACTGAACGCCGTACACGGACACATCGGCTTCGATGCGCTCGCCTGATAAGCGTCGCCGAGCGTGAGCGCCAGCAGCTTTTCGACAAGGCCGGTGCAACTCCCGCAAGACGCCGACGCTTTCGTGTGCGTGCGCACGTCGTCAACCGAGGAAAGCCCCTTCTCCGCGATCGCCGAAACGATCTTTCCCTTGCAAACGCCGTTGCAGCCGCAGATTTCCGCATCATCCGGCAAGGCTGCAACGGCCGCCATAGGGTCCAGCGCCGGCCCTCCTTCGAAGGCCGGCCCGAAGATCAGCGTCTCGCGCCGCTCCGAAATATCGCGCTGCTCTTTAAGCTGCTGGAAGAACCAGGCGCCGTCCGCCGTGTCGCCATAGAGCACGACGCCGACGATCTTGTTCTCTTCAAGGACAAGGCGCTTATAGACGCCCCGCGCCGCGTCGCGCATGACGATTTCCTCGCGGCCCGGCTTGTCGGCGAAATCGCCCGCCGAAAAAAGATCGACTCCGGTCACTTTGAGCTTTGTCGACGCGAC
>JBFXBB010000012.1:0-19759 GCA_050183685.1 Amphiplicatus sp. | reverse complement strand
CGAACAGATCGAGCGCCGCGCCAAGGCCGCCGAAGAAAAGATCGCCCGCGCCGAGGCGCAAGCGATCGCGGAAGTGCGCGCGCAGGCCGCCGACCTTGCGATCGAAACCGCGCGCGGCATCATCAAGGACCGCATGGACAAGGGCGCGCAGGCCGCGCTGATCGAAAAGTCGATCAGCGAGCTCAGGGGCAAGCTCAACTGACGGCGCGCCGCCGCTTCGATCAGCGCGCGCTCGCCCGCGCGGTCCTTTCCTTCTGGTTTGACGAGCACGGCTTTGCAGCGTGGTTCACGCGCGACGACGCCTTCGACATCGCGATAAGGCGCCGCTTCGGCGCGGCCCATGAGGCGGCCTGGGCCGGCGCGCTCGACGCCATGCGGGCGGACGCGGATGGCGCGCTCGCTCTTATTATCATTCTCGACCAGTTCTCTCGGAATCTCTTTCGAAACGACGCGCGCGCCTTCGCGGCGGACCAGAAGGCGCGCGGTCTTGCCCGGAACGCGCTTTCCCGCCGTTTCGACATGATCGCGACGCCGGCGCGCCGGGCCTTTTTCTACATGCCGTTCATGCATTCGGAAAATCTCGCCGATCAGGATTTCTGCGTCGCCCTTTTCAAGGCGCGCCTCGCCGGCTCTGCGAGCGTTCCCTATGCGGAAGAACACCGCGCGATCATTCGCCGCTTTGGCCGGTTTCCGCACAGGAATAAGGCGCTTGGAAGGACGTCGACGCGCGAGGAAATCGCCTATCTCGCCGCCGGCGGATTTAATCCGTAGGGCGGACCGTCCAAAGCGCAATCTCTACTACGCCGTCCACCGCAAAACCGGATTGCGCGCCGCCCTCGTTTCATCCAGCCGCCGCCTCGGCGCGAAATGCGGGGCCGATTTCAGGGCCTCCGCCTCGCCCGCTTTCGCGCGGCGCGCGATCGAAAGAAGCGCGTCGCAGAAAAGATCGAGCTCCTCTTTCGATTCCGACTCCGTCGGCTCGATCAGCATCGCCCCATGCACGACCAGCGGAAAATACGTCGTCATCGGATGAAAGCCCTCATCGATCATCGCCTTGGCGAAATCGATGGTCTCGACGCCCGTCCCCTTCAGGAAGCGGTCGTCGAAGAGACATTCATGCATGCAATAGCCCTCGAAGGCCGGCGTCATCTCCTTCTTCAGCCGCGCGAGAACGTAATTGGCGCTCAAAACCGCATCTTCTGCTGCCTGACGGACGCCATCGCCGCCATGCGAGAGCATGTAGGAGAGAGCGCGCACGAACATGCCCATCTGTCCGTGAAAGGCGGTCAGCCGTCCGCCGGCGCTCGCCTCGCCTTCGGCCTCGGCCGCGCGGCGCGTTTCGACGAGATGGAAGCCCCCATTCTCTCGCGCGACAAAAGGGACCGGCGCAAAAGGCGCGAGCGCTTCAGAAAGGACGACCGGACCGGCGCCGGGGCCGCCGCCGCCATGCGGAGTCGAAAAGGTCTTGTGGAGATTGATATGCATCGCGTCGACGCCGAGATCGCCGGGCCGGACCTTTCCGGCGATGGCGTTGAAATTCGCGCCGTCGCAATAAAAATATCCGCCCGCCTCATGCACAGCCTCGGCGATCGCGCGAATGTCCCGCTCGAAAAGCCCGCATGTGTTCGGATTCGTCACCATGATCGCGGCGACGTCGGAGCCGAGCTTTTGGCGGAACGCCTCAATATCGACTCGGCCGGACGCATCCGCCGGGATCGGCTCGACCGTAAAGCCGCATTGCGCGGCCGTCGCGGGATTTGTTCCGTGCGCGGATTCAGGCGCGAGAACCCGCGTCCGTCTCGCCGCCTCGCCGCGCGCCTCCAACGCCGCCTTGATCGCCATCATCCCGCAAAGCTCGCCATGCGCGCCCGCTTTCGGCGACATCGCGACCGCCGGCATGCCGGTCAGCGCCATCAGCCAGCGCGAAAGCATGTCGATGAGTTCGAGAGCGCCTTGCACGGAAGATTGCGGCTGCAAAGGGTGGATATCGGCAAAGCCCGCAAGGCGCGCCATTTTTTCGTTGAGTCGCGGATTGTGCTTCATCGTGCAAGAGCCCAAGGGGAAGGGCCCCATGTCTATGGCGAAATTCTTCTGCGACAGACGCACGAAATGGCGCATGGTCTCGGGCTCTGAAAGACCGGGCAGATTGATCGCGCTCTTACGCGCATGTCCGCCGAGGCGGGCCGGGATTTGCGGTTCGGCGAAGTCGACGCCCGTTTCGCCGAAGGCGTCCTTCTCGAAGATCAGCGATTCTTCGATTTGAAGCCCGCGATTGCCGGTGAAGGTCATCGGCCCGTTGACGGCGAACTCAATGGCGCGCGTCGAACGCCCTTGCGCGTTCATGCCCATATTGGAAGTCCTTCAGATCGAGGTTGAATGGTTGGAGCTTGCGGCCCATCACAGCGCCTCTTTCAGCGCGCGCGCATAGGCGGCGATATTGCCGTCCGTCACGCATTCCGTCGCCGCGACGATGAGGAGATTGCCGGCGCCCGGATCATGCGGCCAAAGCCGCCCGCCGGGAACGCCGCCAAGAACGCCCTTTTTCGCAAGCGCTTCAACGACGTCGCCCGCGCCGCGCGGCAGACGCAGCGTGAATTCGTTGAAATAGGATTTCGTGACGATTTCGACCCCGGCGATTTCCGAAAGCGCATCAGCCGTCTTGCAAGCGGCCTCATGGGAGAGCATCGCGACCCGCCTTAGCCCCTTTTCGCCGAGCAGCGTCATATGCACGGTGAAGGCGAGCGCGCAGAGGCCCGAATTGGTGCAGATATTCGACGTCGCCTTGTCGCGTCGGATATGCTGCTCGCGCGTCGAGAGCGTCAGGACGAAACCGCGCTTGCCGTCGGCGTCGACGGTCTCGCCGCAGAGCCGGCCCGGCATATGGCGCACATATTTCTGGCGCGTCGCGAGGAGGCCGACATAGGGCCCGCCGAAATTCAATCCGACGCCGATCGACTGGCCCTCGCCCGCGACAATGTCGGCGCCCATTTCGCCAGGACTTTTGACGGCCCCGAGCGAGACGATTTCGGCGACGACGGCGACAAGCAGCGCGCCCTTCGCCTGGCAGGCGGCGGCCAGCGGAGAAAGATCGCGCAGATTGCCAAAAACATCCGGGTTCTGAACGATGACGCAGGCCGTCCCCTCGTCGATCAGCGCGGAAAGATCTTCCTGCCCTTCCACATCGATCGGCGCGGCGACGATCGCGCCGCCGACAAGCTCGACATTCGTCCGCGTCGTCGCAGCGTAGTGGGGGTGGAGCGCGCCCGAAAGAACGACATGGCTGCGCTTCGTCACGCGCCGCGCCATCAGGGCGGCCTCGGCGCAAGACGTCGAGCCGTCATACATGGAGGCGTTCGCGACCTCCATGCCCGCAAGCGAAGCGACCTGCGTCTGGAATTCGAAGAGATAGTGCAAGGTCCCTTGCGCGATCTCCGGCTGATAGGGCGTGTAGGACGTCAAAAATTCCGAACGCTGGATGATGTGGTCGACCGTCGCCGGAACGTGGTGCTTGTAAGCGCCGCAGCCAACGAAGAAGGGTCCCGCCCCCGCCGGGCGATTCTTCGCCGCCATCGCGCCGAGAAGGCGTTCAACCTCCATTTCGCTTTTGTGCGCGGGCAGGTCGAAACGCGCATTGAGCGCGTCTTTCGGCACGTCGCGGAAAAGCTCGTCGACGGCGCCGACGCCGATGACATCCATCATTGCGCGGCGATCAGCCTCTGAGAGCGGCAAATAACGCACTAATCATTCTCCGCAAATTTTTCATAGGCCGCTTCGTCGAGAAGCCCGCCGAACTCGGCCTTGTCGGCCACCTTCAATTTCACGAACCAGGCCTTCCCCATCGGATCGGCGTTGACCGAGGCGGGATCGTCAACGACCGCCTGATTGACCTCGACGACCTCGCCCGAAACGGGTGCAAAGACGTCGGAGGCCGCCTTCACCGATTCGACGACCGCCATTTCGGCGTGCTGCTTGAATGTCGCGCCTTTCGCCGGCAGCTCGACAAAGACGACGTCGCCAAGCTGCTCGGCCGCATGGGCGGTGACGCCGATCGTGGCGACGTCGCCGTCGAGGCGAACCCATTCGTGGTCCTTCGTATATTTCAGCACTATCGCCTCCTCATCGCTTCCGCGCCGCTGTCGCGCGCTCGTCCCGATAAATGCATGTTCACCCTCGATGATACCGATGCGGAACGAACGGCAGGTCGACGATCGTCGCCGGCAAGGGATTGCCGCGGACGAGCAATTGCACTTTCGTTCCCCTCGCCGCATGACGGACGTCGACATAGCCCATCGCGATGGGCCCGCCGACGCTCGGCCCGAAGCCGCCTGACGTGATTTCGCCGATGGGCGCGCCCGCTGCAGAGCGAATTTCAACGCCCTCGCGCGCCGGCGCGCGGCCCTCGGGCCTGATGCCGACGCGCCGTCTTTTCGGCCCTTCGGCGAGCTCCTTCAAAATGCGTTCGGCTCCCGGAAAGCCGCCCGCCTCGCGCCGGCGCTTGCCGATGGCGAAGGCGAGGCCGCCCTCAACCGGCGTCGTCTGGCTGGTCAGGTCATGACCGTAAAGGCAAAGCCCCGCTTCGAGGCGCAGGCTGTCGCGCGCGCCGAGCCCGATGGGGCGGACATCGGCGTCAGCGAGCATCGCTTTTGCGAGCGCCTCCGCATGGTCGTTCGGAACGGACGCCTCGAAACCGTCCTCGCCCGTATAGCCGCTTCGGCTGACGAGGAGTTCGGCGCCGCGCCAGTCATAGGCGCGCATCGTCATGAATGACTGCGCCGCGACGCCGGGAATGATCGCGTCGAGCGTCTGGGCCGCCTTAGGCCCTTGCAAGGCGATAAGGCTTCGGTCTTCGACGATGTCGAGACGCGCGCGAGAGGCGAGCTTTGTGTTGAGCAGCGCGAAGTCCTGGGCCTTCGTGGCGGCGTTGACGACCAGAAACAGCGCGCCTTGACGGTCCTCGCGCTCGGGGCGCGCGATCATCAAATCGTCGAGCACGCCGCCGCGGTCGTTCAAGAACACTGAATAGCGAAGCCCGCCTTTTTTCAGCGTGCGTATCTCGCCCGGCGCAAGCGTTTCGATCGCGGCGGCGACGTCTTGATGCGCTTCCTCGGCGCCAAGCGGGGCGCATGCGCTCAAGAACGCCTGGCCCATATGGGAGACGTCGAACAGTCCGGCTTTCTCGCGCGTCCACAAATGCTCCTTGAGGACGCCGTCCGCATACTGAACGGGCAACTCATAACCCGCGAACTCGACCATTTTCGCGCCGAGCGAAACATGCAGGCCGTAAAGCGCGGTGCGTTTCAAGGACGTCGAAGACTTTGTCGCCATAAGGGTTCCATGAACGAGGCGCCGCCCGGCTAGCGGCCGCCCCGGCTGTCACGGAACCTGAGAGATTTCGCCGCGCCTCATTGAGAGATCGGCTTACTCCGTCGGTGGGGCGGGCGCCTTATCAGCGTCCTCCCGCTTTCCAGCCTTCGCCACGCGCGCGGTCCTTTTGCCTGAGAGTTTCCGGGGCGGTTGCTCCTTCGGCGCCCCGTTTCTATCAAAACGAGGTCTCTCCCGCAGCGCGAGGCCGGCGCGCGCTGGCGCCGGCAGAGGCGACCATAGGAGCCGGCGCGGGCGAGTCAATGATTCGTAGTCAACGCCCGTGTTCGGCGCATTCGCAAGCATCGCAAACGCCGCGCACTTCAAGCCGCGCCATATGCATGTCAAAGCCGGCGCGGCGGACGGCCGGCGCGATTCCAGCCGCGACGGCGTCGATTTCGACCTCTTTCGCCGCCGAGCAAATCTCACACACGAGAAACGCCTGAACCTCATGCGGCCCGTCATGAGTGCAGCGGACAAAGGAATTAAGACCATCGAGCTTGTGCACGACGCCTTTCTCTTCAAGGCTGTCTAGCGCGCGATAGACAGTCATCGGCGCGCGCACGCCTTTTTCCTTGAGCATGTCGAGAAGCTCATAGGCTTTGAGGGGCTCCGGCCCGTCCGACAGCGCGTCCCAAACGAGCTTCTCGTTCTTGGTCAGGCTTGGCGGGCGCGTGCGCGGATCGCTGCCGTTTCCATCGGCCATAGGGCTCATCCTACAGACTCTAGGAGACGTTATATCAATGTTATATCAGAATAAAGTGGCCCTTCGGCAACAACGCCCCGGATTCGCGCCATTTGTTCGGGCGCGACTTGGCCGTCGCCTTCCCCCGCGCCGTTCTTCCCGCCACGCGAAAGCGACTCCCGCATTCCTTGAAAGGGCGCTAAGCGCGGGCGCGCAGGGGCTCGCTCGTCTTGGGCGCCGCAGGCCGGCGCGCGGCCTCTTCGATAAGGAGCGCCCATTCGGCGGCGGCTCGCCCATCGCCGGCGCTGATCGCGGGGGCCGCTTCGCCGCGGACGGCGGCGAGAAAACAGGCGACCCCATGCCCCAGCGGATCGGCGAAGGCCGGATCGTCGCTTTTGCCGTTGAAGGTCGCGGGCAGCGGCGTCCTTGTCGTGTTCGAGACGGCGCGTTTGACAAAATCGATCTCGATGATTCCATCGTCATAGACGAGGGTCATGCGCCGATCGCACAGGCTGGCGCGACGGCTCGATTCGAAGAGCGCCGTCGCGCCATTGGCGAAGATGATCTCGGATTCGATCTCGTCGAAATCGCCGACAGCAGCGATTGCAGCGATTTCGCCAAGGCCGAACCGCCGGATAAGATCAAGATCGTGAATCATCAGATCGAAGACGACCGAGACGTCTTCGCCGCGCCCGCTCCTCGGATTACGCCGGCGGCACCAAATCGACCGCGGCTTGGCCTCGCGCGACGCGACTCCGAAAGCGTCGAAAACAAAGCGCTCCTGATGGCCCGCCTGAATGACGACTTCTCGCTCCTTGGCGAGTTCGATCAATATGTCGGCATGGTCCACGCGAAGCGCCATCGGCTTTTCGATGAGCACATGGACGCCCGCTTCGAGCGCGCGCCGCGCGAGCGCATAATGGGTCGTCGCCGGCGAAGCGATGGTGGCGACGTCGATCTGCGCCAGAAATTCGTCGTAATCCGTATAAGGCGTCGCCCCATGAAGGACGGCGAGACTCGTCGCCTTCGTACTGTCGACATCATGGACGGCGGAAAGGCGCACGCCCGGCAGCGCCGCATATTTATTCGCGTGGTAGCCGCCGAAAACGCCCGCCCCAACAACGCCAGCAACGATCTCTTTGACCAAATGACTGCTCCGGAGCGACGCGTGGACCAACCGCACCATACCGGCGCGACGGCGTTTATGAAGCGCGCCGCAGGCGGCGCCGGCATCAAACTATATTTCCACCTGTTTCATGCCCTAAGTCCAGCCTCGCGGGCCGATTTCAGGCGGTCAGCCAGAATGAAGGCGAGTTCGAGCGCCTGGCTCGCATTGAGCCGCGGATCGCAATGGGTGTGATAGCGCGAGGACAGCTCGCTCTCGGAAATGGCGTGCGCGCCGCCGAGACACTCGGTCACATTCTGTCCGGTCATTTCGAAATGGACCCCGCCCGGATAAGCGCCCTCCGCCCGGCAGATGTCGACGAAGGAGACGACTTCATTCAAAATCGATTCAAATTGCCGGGTCTTATAGCCGCTCTCGGTCTTGATCGTGTTGCCATGCATCGGGTCGCTTGACCAAACGACATGGCGTCCCTCGGCCTTCACCGCGCGGATGAGGCGCGGCAGTCCTTCAGCGACTTTTTCCGCGCCAAACCGGGCGATTAGGACAATCCGGCCTGGGTCGTTGCGGGGATTAAGGGCATCGAGCAGACCGATAAGATCGTCCGATTCGAGACTCGGCCCGCATTTGACGCCGATCGGATTTTCGACCCCGCGGCAAAACTCGACATGGGCGCCGTCGGGCTGGCGGGTGCGGTCGCCGATCCAGATCAGATGCGCCGAGGTGTCGTACCAGAGGCCGGTCGTCGAATCGACGCGCGTCATCGCCTGCTCATAGCCGAGCAAAAGCGCCTCATGGCTGGTGTAGAAATCGACCTCATGCAGCGCGCGGACTTCCGCGCCCGTCACGCCGCAGGCCTCCATGAAGCTCAACGCCTCCGAAATCTTGTCCGCAAGAATGCGATAGCGGTCTCCTTGCGGATTGTCCGAGACGAATTCGAGATTCCAGCGATGCACATTATGCAGATCCGCATAGCCGCCGGTGGCGAAGGCGCGAATGAGATTGAGCGTCGCCGCAGCCTGTCCATAGGCCTTGAGAAGGCGCTGGGGATCGGGCGCGCGGGCGCGGACGTCGAATTCCATTGCGTTGATATTGTCGCCGCGATAGCTCGGCAAAGTCAGGCCGTCGCGGGTCTCGGTCGGCTCCGAGCGGGGCTTGGCGAACTGGCCGGCGATGCGCCCCACTTTGACGACCGGCATCGCCGCGCCAAAGGTCAGGGCGACCGCCATCTGGAGGAGAACGCGGAACGTGTCCCTTATATTGTTCGGATGAAACTCCTTAAAGCTTTCCGCGCAATCGCCGCCCTGGAGGAGAAAGGCCTCCCCGCGCGAGACGGCGGCGAGTTTGGCGCGCAGGGTGCGCACCTCGCCCGCAAAGACGAGCGGCGGATAGCCCGCAAGCTCCTTTTCGACCGCGGCGAGCGCGGCAGGATCGGGATAATCGGCCGGCACATGCTTTGCGGGCCGCATCTTCCAGCTTTCGGGACTCCAGGACATCTTCTCTCCGTTTGCGATCCTCATAGCTGGGCGGCCGCGGCGCAGCAACAAGGCCTCCCTTTTTGCAAAAAGCGGCAAAAACCCCCCGCCCTATCGGGTCCATCGACCCCGCCTCTCCCGGCGGGAGAGGCCTGCCCTGCGAAGCGGGGCCGGGTGAGGGCCCGCCGCCCGCTCGGACTGCCGATCAGCCCAGATTCAAGGGCGGCAATCTTTCCGCGCGCTCCTTGTCGAGATAGCGGACCTTCCTCGGACGCACCGAGCCCTCGGCGAAATCGAAGAGCAAGGGATTGCCGGTCGGGATCTCAACGTGAACGATATCCTCGTCGGAAACGTCGAGCAATATTTTGCCGAGCGCGCGCAAGGAATTCCCATGCGCCGCGACGATCAGCGAATCGCCGGCGACAAGGCGCGGCGCGATATCGCCCCGCCAATAGGGTTCGACGCGGGCGAGCGTTGATTTCAGGGATTCCGTCAGCGGGATGTCAGCGGCCGCAAGCCCCTGATAGCGCGGGTCCCGCGCCGCATTATAGGGGCTCGCCGCGTCAAGCGGCGGCGGCGGCCTATCATAGCTCCGCCGCCAGATCTTCACCTGCGCCTCGCCATGCTCGTCGGCGGTCTCTTTTTTGTTGAGGCCGGTGAGGCCGCCATAATGGCGCTCATTGAGGCGCCAATGCTTCGTCTCTGGAAGCCAAGCCCGATCCATCTCATCGAGCGCGATCCATAGCGTGTGAATGGCGCGCTTTAAAACGGAGGCATAGGCGGCGGCGAAGTCGACTCCCGTCGCCTTGAGGAGGACGCCCGCTTTCCTGGCCTCGGCGCGGCCGCGTTCGGTCAAATCGACATCGACCCAGCCGGTAAACCGGTTCTCAAGGTTCCACTCGCTTTGCCCGTGGCGGATAAGGGCGAGGCTGGTCATGCGGCGAGCGCTCCTCGTTTTTCACGGCGGCGTCATAATTGCTGGGGCCCGGATTGGCTAGGCAAATCGTTGTGGCGCTGCGGCGAAGCGCTTAAATGAACGCCGGAGCATCGCCGCGGAGACCCCGATGTCGAAACCCCAGAAAATCGCGCTGGCGCTGCATGGCGGCGCGGGCGGGCGCGCCGGCCGGGATTATTCGAAGGCGGAGACACATCTCGGCGCGCTCTGCGGACGCGGCGAGGCGATGCTCAAAGACGGCTCCGCCGCCGTCGATGTCGTCGAGGCGCTGGTCGCCGAGATGGAGGCCTCGGGCCTTTACGTGGCGGGCCGCGGCTCAGGCCGCAACCGGGCGGGCTATGTCGAACTCGACGCCTCGATCATGGAAGGCGGCGTCCTTTCCGAAACGGAGATCCTCGCCAGGAAAGCCGGCGCCGTCGCCGCCCTCGCCCATATCGTTCATCCGATCAAAGCCGCGCGGGCGGTGATGGACGAGACGCCGCATGTGATGCTGGTCGGGCGCGGCGCTGAAAATTTCTGCCGCAGCCGCGGCATGGAATTCGTTTCCGATCCCGACGCCTATTATGTGACGCCGGTCGGCGTGCTGCCGGAAGACCTGGCGGCGCCCGAAATCGGACAGGGCACGGTCGGCGCCGTCGCGCTCGACGCTTCGGGACGGCTCGCCGCAGCGACGTCGACCGGCGGCGTTTTCGGCAAGCTCGAAGGACGCGTCGGCGACACGCCCCTGATCGGCGCCGGGACATGGGCGGACGAGCATGTCGCGGCCTCCTGCACCGGCCTTGGCGAATATTTCATTCTCGCCGGCGGCGCACAGGACGTCGCGGCCCGCCTGCGCTATCAGGGCGCGGATCTTTCGCAGGCGACGGCGGGGCTCATCAAGGACGTCGCGCGGCTCGGCGGCGCCGGCGGCGTCATCGCCGTCTCGCGGGAGGGCGAGATCGCCTTCGCCTGGAACTCGGAAGGCATGAAGCGCGCCGGCGTCGGCCCCGACCGGCCGCTGTTCTCGGCGACGCTCTGAACCTGCCCCATCCTAATCGACAATCTCCAGATCCGCCCAAACGAGCCGGTGATCGGAGCTCACGACCGGAAAGCCCGGTCCGACAAGCACGTAGCCGTCCTCGTCCGGCGCCGGCCAGAAGACGCCGGCGCGCTTCATGACGAGTCCCTTTTTCGAGGCCAGCACATAATCGAGCCGGAGATTGCCAGGGCCGGTTTCGGGATCATCGCCAAAATCGCCAGTATCCGTCGCCGCGGGCGTCTTATGCTCAAGATTGACGCCGCCCGCGCACCGCGCGGCCTCGACGGCGCCGCGGCTCTCCGGCGCCGGCGCGGCCGCGATCAAAGGATGATCGAGCAATTGCGCGATCGCGCCTGCGGCCTCGCCATCCATCGGGTCCGCATTCATGTCGCCGAGAATAACGAAACGCGCGCCGGCGGGAAGCCCGCCGGGACGGCCCGCATCGTCACGGATATAGGCCGCGCCGGCGACATAATCCGCCCAGAAACGGATTTCATCATGATTGCGCCGGCCGTTCCTGTTCTCTTCGCCGTCGAAAACGGGCGGCGTCGGATGGCTGGCGAGGACATGCACGCTCCGGCCGCCGACAATGACCGGAATATCCCAATGGCTCTTCGAGGAAAGGCGGAAATCGGCAAGCGCCTCGGACCGATGCCAGTCGGCTTCTTCCTTCGTTTCCGGATCGTCGGGAAGGGCCGCCTCGGGCATGTCCTTCCAAAGGAAAAACTGAAACGTCCTTATGGCCGCCTCCTCGATCGGATATTTCGAGAGGATCGCCATGCCATATTGACCCGGAAAGGCGCCGAAGCCGAAGGCGTCTCCGCCATACCCCTCAGCGCCGGGCGTCGTGACGATTTCGCCGTTCCGGTCGAGATCGCGGCCGGAGGCGAGTCCCGTATTCACGGGTCCCGCATAGACGTAAGGATAGATCGCGGGGGCGCCGCCGTTCTGGCCGACGCCGAGATAGTTTTCCTGAAAAAGCGCAAGCGCGCGCGCCTCGGGGTCGCGGTCGATCTCATTGAGGAACAGGATGTCCGGCGCCGTACGCTGAATGATTTCGGCGACGGCGCGGGCTTGCTCATTGCCGGGCGAGGAAAGATCGGCGACAAGCCCGCCCGCTTCGGCGCGGTTGAGATAGGCGTTGAATGTCGCGACCCGGATCGTCTCCGGCGGCTCGGCCGCGCAGCCCGAAAGCGTCGCAAGTCCTGCAAGCGCCAGCATGGAAATCCGCATGCCTCTCTCCCGTTTTCTCTTCCCGATTCCCAACCCATTTATGATGCATTAGCGTGACAGGTTTAAGCGTGGGGCCTTCCATGTCCGGGACATTTTCCGAAACCGAGCTTGACCGCCTGAAGCGCGCCGCGGGCCTTCTCCTCGAAGCGGAGGACCGCCTGCCCGTCCTGCGCACGCTTGCCTGGGACCGCGCCCTCGCCGACAAGTTTCTCAAAAGCGGCTGCAAGGAGCCGCCCCGGCCTTCCTATCCGCGCATCGATCCGGCCCCGAGTCTTGAGCGCATCCATGCCGCGCGCCAGCTCGTCGACGGACGGAGCCCCGTCCATGACTGGCTGCGCCGCTTCGCCGACGTCACCGAAGAGACGGCCTCGCTTCTCCTCGCCGTCGGCGCGCCCTATTTCCATGATCATTCGCGCGCGCTTTACGGCGCGCCCTCGACGCCGATCGCCGACGGGAAATGCACCGCGCTCGATCTTGCCCGGCGGCTCGATTCGCTGCTCTCCGAATTCGACGCCGGCCATAAGAAGCTCGAACGGCCCGAAATCCTCTCCGCGGACGATCTCAAGACGCGTCTCGACAGGGAGTTGCCGCTTTATTTCGGCGCCGAGGCGCCGCGCATCGAAGTGACGCTCAATGTCTCGGCGAAGGCCGCGGCGGGACGCGACTATGTGAAGCTGCGCGCCGACGCCGCCTTCTCCGATCTCGACGCGACCCAGCTTCTCCAGCATGAAGCGCTCGTCCACATCGCGACGGCCAAAAACGGCCTCGCCCAACCGCATTTTCCGATCCTCGGAGAAAGCTATCCCGGCAATGCGCGCACCCAGGAAGGCCTCGCCGTCTTCGCCGAATTCATTTCGGGCGCGCTCGATCCGCGCCGCTTCAAACGCCTCGCCGACCGCGTCATCGCCATCGACATGGCCGAGAACGGCGCCGATTTCATCGATCTCTTCAACTATTTCCGCGAACGCGGCGCGACCGATTCGCCTTTCGACGCCTTCGAGAACGCGCGGCGCGTCGTGCGCGGCGGCCTTATCGAGGGCGGCGCGCCCTTCACGAAGGACACGGTTTATCTTGGCGGCCTCCTCGAAGTGCACAGCTATCTCAGAACAGCGGTGCGCGCCGGCGACGCCGCCTATATTCGCCTGCTCTTTGTCGGAAAGATCGACCTCGCCGATCTTGACGCGATGAAGACGCTCCGGGCCGAAGGCCTTCTCGCCGAGCCGCGCTTCATGCCGCCCTGGGCGACGGATCTGCGTTATCTTCTATCCTATCTTGCCTACTCGACCTTTCTCAACGAGATCAATTTGGGCGACGTCGCCATGCGCTATAAAGGGCTGTTCGGTTAGCGTATCCGTTTTGATCAAATGGTTTTCGTAGACCATATTCTATCCTCTCGGAGAAGAGCGTCAGCGAGGGCGATGAGTTTACGCATGACGGCGGCGATGGCGAGTTTGGCGGGTTTTCCGGCGCTGACAGACGGCTTTGAGGTCGTCATTGAACCGACAGGCGACGAGGGGCCGGCATATAGAGCCTGTCCGAGGGGCGCGCGTCCGACGCCATAAGGCGCCCCGGCCGACGGCGATTGATTGCAGGCGAGCCAGACAATCTCTATCTCTCCCTCATGGCCGCTTTTGACGACATCCTCGCCGACTTCGCCTTCCTCTCCGACTGGGATGATCGGTATAAATATCTCATCGATCTCGGCCGGCGCCTGCCGCCTTTTCCCGAGGCGCTCCGCGACGAGGCGCATAAAGTGCGCGGCTGCGCGAGCCAGGTGTGGTTCCATGCGCGCGAGGACGAAAAGGACGGCCGCAAGATTGTCGCCTTCGAGGGCGATTCCGACGCGCATATCGTCAAGGGCCTCATCGCACTCCTGTTTGCTCTTTATGCGGACAAGACGGCCGAGGAGATCGCGGAGGTCGACGCCGAGGCCGCCCTCGCCCCGCTCGACCTCAAGGATCACCTGACGCCGCAGCGCTCGAACGGGCTCGCCGCGATGGTCAAGCGGATCGGAGAGTTCGGCGCGGCCCATCCTTCGTGACGCCATCCTACCGCAACATCGCCCGCGCCGCGGCCGTCTCGGCGAGATTGAGTTCGTGAAAGAGCCGCAGGCGGGCGAAGATCGCCTGCAAGCGCTCGCGCAGCGCGATTTCGAGAAGCTCGACCTGGCGGTCGTAAAAAGGGCCGTCGCGCCGGTCCTCGATGATATGGCAGGCATAGGCGACGGTCCGGCGGTCGCGCTCGAACAGGAGCGCGATCTCATTCAGGCTGAGCTGCCCGACGACATGGGCGAGATACATCGCCATCTGGCGCGCATAGGCGACCTGCGAGCGCGAGCGCCGCTTCGCCTTCATCTCGAACAAGGCGACCCGATAGGCTTCGCAGGCGACGTCCATCGCCTCGGTGGCGATGCGCGAGACAAGATCGGGCGAACGAAGAGCGCCAGGAACGATCGACATGCTTTACACTCCAAGCATTCCCCGAAGAAGGGAGCATTCACCCGGCGCCGAGTATAGGCCGGCCTGTCGACCCCGGGGATAAGTACCCCCGTTTTCGTGTATGAGGCGTAAAGCGGTAAGGTTACGGCGCTTTAAGCGATGAAGGCGAGCACCAGCGCGAGGCCCAAGACCACCGCCGTCCAGAGCGCCATGAAGCCGATCGGCCAGGAGCGCGCGAGCTGGCCTTCGGGCCCGTGCACCGCATGGACGCGCGCGGCGAGATGGCGCGCGCGCGCGCCGGCGAGACGCGCCGCAAGCCCCCAGATCCCGCGCGCGGCGCCCGTCATCCAACCGAGAAGCCCCCGCCCCGCGACGCGCCAGACCCAGTCGACATCGAGATTGGTCGCGCGGATCTCCGCCGGATACCAGCGCGTCAGGATCAGGACCGCGAAAGCAAGCACCGCCCAGAGAAGAAGCTGGAGATATTCGACGACATGCGCCGCCGCGTAAGGCTCATAGTCGAGGATTGCGCGCTGGTCGGGAAGCAGCGCGTAAAGCGGGTCCGGATAGACGCCGATCCCGATACAGAGGACCGCCGAAATCGCCATCGCGGCGAGCATGGGCAAGGGCGCTTCCTTCGGCCGCTTGCCGCTGTCATGCGCGAAAAAGGTGAAATAGGGGATCTTGATCCCCGCATGTTCGAGAACCCCCGCCGAGGCGAAGAGAAGCGCGAGCCAGACGACAAAGAGATGCGCCTCGGCGACGCCGTCGACAATGAGCCCCTTGACGACGAAGCCCGCAAAGAACGGGAAAGCCGAGATCGACAGCGCGCCGATGACGCAGAAGATCATGGTCGCCGGCATCGTTCTGTAGAGCCCGCCGAGTTCGGTCGCCTTGGCGGTTCCCGTCCGGAACATCGCCGCGCCGACCGCCATGAAGAGGAGGCTTTCAAAGATAATATTCGCGAAAGCATAACCGACGGCGCCATTGAGGGACGACGCCGTCCCGATCCCAATGCCAACCACCATGAAGCCGATCTGGTTGTTGATCGAATAGGACAGAACCTTCCTCAAATCATTCTCGATCAGGGCGAAGAAGATCGGGAACAGCGTCATGACGGTCCCGATATAGATGAGCGCCTCGGTTCCGGCGAAGCCCCGCGCAAGAGCGTAGACGGCGAGCTTGGTCGTAAAGACGGAAAGGACAATTGTCCCTGAAATCGACGATTTCGGGTAAGCGTCCTGCACCCAGTTATGGAGGAGCGGAAAGGCCGCCTTGATCCCGAAAGCGACGAGCATCAGGACGCCTGACGCCCTGATCGCGCCGGTCGAGTCCCGAAGCCCGATCCCGTCAAAGGCGAGCGAGCCCGTCTCGTAGAAGAGAAGGACGATCCCCGCAAGGAGAAGGACGCCCGACAGCACCTGGATCGCGAGATAGCGCATCCCCGCGACAAAGGTCTCGCGCCGCCCCGGCGCCCAGACGAGAAAGACCGACGCGATCGCGGCGATCTCCCACCAGACGAAGAGCGTCAGAAGATCGCCGGCGAGGACGCCGCCCAGCGCGGCCGCGGGATAAGCGAGCGTCGCAAAGGCGCTCGCGCGGTTCTTGTCATGCCAGGCATAGACAATGTTCAGCGCGACCGCGATATGGAAGACGACGGCGAAAATGCGCGATAAGGGGTCGAGGCGAAGCATCGTCACGGCCTCGCCGAAAATCGTCAGCTTGCCGTAGTCGCCGAGCCCGAGGCGATAAAGCTCGAACGCGCTCGCCGCGACGAAGACGAGCATGAAGACGCGCCGCACCGCCGAGGGAACGAAGACGCACAGGATCGCGCCGACGGTGAGAATGACCGCCGGATTGATCGCCATCGCCGCAAAGAGGCTATTCACGCTCGTCATAATAATTCTCGTCGCGCGCGACGAGCTTCCTTAGATGCTGGCCCGCGAGCACGATGAACATGAAGGAGACGAATCCCCAGACCGCGAAGAAGAAGGGGAAGCGCTCGACTTCGAAATGCGGATGGTCTTTCTGAAAAGCGGGAACGAGGCCGAGGGCCGCCGCCGCCAGCGCCGCAACGACGAGAAGGGCGAGGAAGAAACGGCGGAAGGCTTTTGTATCGGCCCAGCCGGGTTTGTGCTTGTCAGCGTCCATTGCAAATCCTTCCCTTGCGGCGGGCCCTCATTTCCCCCCCGCGATCGGCGCGAGATAGGCGAACAATCCGTCGGCGAAAAAGAACAGGAGGAACGCCCCGACCGCCGTCAAGACGGGCGGCAGGACGCAGAGCAGCGGCGCTTCTTCAAGGCTCGCCCAGCGCATCGGCGCCGTCTCGCTCTCGCCGATCCCGCGCGCTTTCTCGCCGGTCGGCGCGGGGGCGAGATAGAAGGCCTGCGCCGGCACGCCGAGGAGATAGACGACGTTCAGGATCGAGGAAACGACAAGGACGGCGATGATCGCCAGCTCGCCCGCGTCGGCCGCGCCGAGCATCAGGAAGAATTTCGGCCAGGAGCCCGCCATCGGCGGCAGGCCGACGATCGACATCGCGCCGATGAAAAAGGCGCCGAAGGTGACGGGCATCGCGCGCCCGAGCCCGCGCATTTCCGAAATCAGCGTCTTGTGAGTTTTCACATAGACGGCGCCCGCGCACATGAAGAGCGTGATCTTCGCGAGCGCATGCGCGGCGATCTGGACCGCGCCGCCCATGACGCCCATCGACGTCGCCAGCATCGCGCCGAGCGTCACATAGGAAAGCTGCGAGACCGTCGAATAGGCGAGCCGGGCTTTCAGATTGTCCTGATGCATCGCAATCGCGGAGGCAAGCAGGATCGAGCCGGCCGCGATCCACATAATCGGCTCGCTCGCGCCGGTGATCTTCAAAAAATCGATCCCGAAAATATAGACGGCGACTTTGAGGACGGAAAAGACGCCCGCCTTGACGACGGCGACGGCGTGGAGAAAGGCCGAGACCGGCGTCGGCGCGACCATCGCGTTCGGCAGCCAGGGATGGACCGGCATCAGCGCCGCCTTGCCGATCCCGAAAGCGTAAAGCGCCATCAGGACGCCCGCGACCGGCGCGGCCTCGCTCACATGCAGGGCGAGGAGCCCGCCCGGCGTGAAATCGGTCGAGCCGGCGATCACATAGGTCCACACGATCGCCGGCAGAAGAAGGCCGATCGAGGTCGCGAGCAGAACGCCGAGATAAACGCGCCCGCCCCGGCGCGCGGCGTCGTCGCCCTTATGCGCGACAAGCGGAAAGGTCGACAGCGTCAGGATCTCGTAAAAGAGAAACAGCGTGAAGAGATTGGCCGCATAGGCGACGCCCATCGCCGCCGAAATCGCGACCGCAAAGCACATGTAAAAGCGCGTTTGATGCTTCTCATGGCCGCCGCGCATATAGCCGATCGAATAGACCGAATTGACGAGCCAGAGGCCGGCCGCGATGACGCCGAACATCGCGCCCAAAGGCTCGGCGGAAAAGGCGATCGGCAGATCGCCCATGACGGTGAAGAGCGCCGTCTCCGGCCTTTCGCCCGCGCCGACCGCGGCGAAGACCGAAATCGTCAGGATAAGGAGAATGACGCCGGTCGCGAGCGTCGCCGCCTCGCGGAGATTGGGGCTCTTGTCGGCGAGCCAGATGAGGAGGACGCCGACAAGCGGCAGGCCGACCGCGAGCAGCATGGCGAGGTCGGGGCTCGGCGACAGGGCGGCGATCATGACCCAATCCTCATCAGCGCCGCGGCCGCCCGCTCGGCGAGCCCCGCCGTGAATGCCGTCCGCAATCCGAAATAGATATTCGCCGCGACGAGAATCCACATCGGGATCAGCATCGACAGCGGCGCCTCCTTGACCGCGCCCGCGAGCGGGCCGTCCGCCGGCGGCTCGCGCAGGACCATCAGCTCGACGACGCGGCCGACATAAATGACCGCGATGAAGGACGAGGCGACGATGAGAAAGCCCGCCCAGGGCAGACCCGCCTCAAAGCTCGCCTGAAGCAGATACCATTTCGAGACGAAGCCGACCGTCCCCGGCACGCCGATGAGCGACAGCCCCGACAAGATGAAGGCCCAGCTCGTCCAGGGCATCCGCCGCGCCAGGCCGTTGAACGCGCGGCAGCGATGATCGGAAAGCCGCAGGACGACGCAGGCGAGCGCCATGAACAGCGCCCCCTTCATCAGGCCGTGATTGAGGAGATGGACAAGGCTCGCCGCAAGGCCCTGCTGCGAGCCGAAAGAAAGGCCGAGCAGCATATAGCCGATCTGGCCGACCGAGGAATAAGCGAGCATGCGTTTGACGTCTTCCTGGAAGACCGCGACGAGCGAGGCCGCGAACATGCCGACGATCCCGAGCGGCAGGAGCGCATAGGCGAAGGCGTTTCCGAGAAACGCGAAGTCGAGCCCGAAAATCGTGTAGAAAAAGCGGATGAGCACATAGACCGCGACCTTGGTCGAGGTCGCGGCGATGAAGGCCGAGACGGCCGACGGGGCGTAGGCATAGGCGTTCGGCAGCCACAGATGCATCGGGAACATGGCGAGCTTCAGCCCCATGCCGACAAGGATGAAGGCAAAGCCCGCCGCGACGACGCGATTGTCTTGGCCGGCGAGAAGCTCGTGCAGATGCGCCATGTTGAGCGTTCCCGTCGCCTGATAGAGAAGCCCGAGGCCGATGACGAAGAAGGTCGCCCCGATCGTGCCCATGACGAGATAGTTGAAGGACGCGGTCAGCGCCCGCCGGTCCCGGCGCGCGCCCATCGCGACGAGCGCATAGGTGGAGAGCGAGGCGATTTCGAGAAAGACGAAGACGTTGAACGCGTCGCCCGTGATCGCAACGCCGAGATTGCCGGTCAGGCAGATCAGCATCGCCGCGTAGAAGAAATTTGACTGGCGCGCGTCGATCTCGGATTTGACGCTCTCATAGGCGAAAGGAAAGACGAGCGCCGCAACGCCCGAAACGAGCGTCAGGACAAGCGCGTTCGCAAGATCGATCCGGTACTCGATGCCAATCGGCGGCGGCCAGTCGCCGAGATGATAGGAAATGCCGCCCGTGGCCGCGACGCGAACGAGAATCGCGACCGAAGCCGCGAAAGTCAGCCAACTGAAGAAGGTCGCCCAGGCCCAGACGGCGCGCCCCTTCGGCAAGAGCAGCGACAAGGCCGCCGCGATGAAGGGCGTGATGATCGGCAGAACGGGGAGCTGCGCGGAAAGAGCGCTCATGCGCGCGCCCCGCTTTCGAGGTCATGGCCGAATTCGGCGATGTCGTCGGCGGCTTCGAGCTCGTCCTCCTCGACCGTCCCATAGGCCTCGCGAATGCGCACCGCGAGCGCGAGGCCGACCGCCGTCGTCGCAACGCCGACGACGATCGCCGTCAGGATCAACACATGCGGCAGCGGGTTCGAATAGATGACATCCGCGGCCTGATGAAGAAGATCGCCCGCCGCGTCATGGGCGGCGTCATGGCCTGCATCGGGCGGGGCGAGC
>JBFXBB010000011.1:0-19851 GCA_050183685.1 Amphiplicatus sp. | reverse complement strand
CCCGGCGCATCGTCGAATTCGACATCGAATGTCGCGATCGTCGCCGTCGGATCGCCGGCGGTGTCGGTGATCGTCGCCGTCCAGATATTGCTGGCGCCGCTCGCCGGAACGGTGGGCGTAAACGTGATCGTCAGCGTTTGCGAGCGGCCGAGCGTGTCGAAATATTCGATCGGGAGCTGGAAAGGCGAGCCGTCGGCGCCGGCCTGCGTCGAGGAGGCCGGAAGATTGACGCCAAGACTGATCGTCGAGGTCGGCGCAGCGAGGAACTGGTTGCGCGTGACTTGCACCGGCTCAAGGCCGGCGGCGCTGTCGCGGCTCGGCACGGTGACCGTCCCGTCCGGATTTGCCGGCCAGCCCATCAGATAGAGCCCGCTCGTCGTTTTCAGATAGCCGTTTTGATCGGGCGCGAAGGAGCCGGTCGCCGTCAATTGCAGCGGACGGTCGCCCGCCGCGGCGGAGAGCCCCGCGACATTCGTGACCGGAATCATGCCGCGCCCGGCGATCGAAATATCCGTCGAATTGTTCGTCGAAACGAGCGCGCCATGCGCCGCAACGTCCTTGAACGTTGCAACGCGGACGCCGCCCGCCGTGTAGGTCCCCTTGCCGGCTTCGAGCACCATATTGGTGAACTCGGTGCGCACGCGCTTATAGCCGAAGGTTTCCGAATTCGCGATGTTGTCGGATATCGTCGCGAGCTTCGTCGCGTTGACCCCAAGACCCATGACGCCGGCGTTGAGCGAAGATGAAAGACCCATAACTGCAATCCGATCTCATACTGATGATTGACGTGGGAGCAGCCTGCATTTTCCGGTTAATTAATTAAGACATCGATAAGCGCAGGGTTAACGCTTTGTTGCGGCCGGCGCGAAGCGCGCAATCGCGGCCCATCCTTCGTGACGGCGCTTCGCGCCTCCTCAGGATGAGGCTTTCCCTTGTTTCAACAATACGGGCCTCATCCTGAGAAGCGCCGAAGGCGCGTCACGAAGGATGGGCCGCAAACGACACGCATCACAGAACGCCTCATGAATGCGTCAGAAGCGTGATCGATATCCGCCTGTTCTGCGGGGCGAGCCCGTCGCGCGTCAGGGGCTCGGTGGCGGCTTTTCCCGAAACTTGCGCAACTTGTGCAATGTCCATTCCCGCTTCGACCATGAGCCGGCGCGCCGCATTCGCGCGGTCGCTCGATAGCTCCCAATTCGTATAGCCTCCGCCGCTAGAATAAGGCCGGCCGTCAGTATGGCCGACAATGGCGAGCTTGTTTTCGACCTCGCCGACGACGCTCGCGACGATGCCGAGAAGCTTGATCATAGTGGGCGACGGCTGCGTCGAGCCGACCTCGAAAAGCGGGCTGTCATCGACATCGACGAGCTCGATGACGAGGCCGTCGGGCGTCATGCGCGTTTGAATGTGCCGGGCGAGAGCCCCCGCGTCTTCGGCGAGGGCGCGTTTTAAAAGATCGTCCTTCACCGCCTCAAGCTCGCCTTGTTCTTCCTTTTCGGCGTCGCTCGTCTCATGTTTCGGAATGGCGCGCTCTTTCGACGACAGCGTGTTTTCGCCGTCGGACCCGTCACGCGCTAAATGATCGTCGGAAAACACCGTCGAGCCCTGAAGCGCGTCCTTGCCGCCGCCGGAGACCTGACTGATCGGAATCGAGGGGTTGAAATAGTCGGCGATCCCCTTCCTCTGGTCCTCCGTCGTCGCGTTGAGAAGCCACATCAGCAGGAAGAAGGCCATCATCGCCGTCACGAAATCGGCATAGGCGACCTTCCACGCGCCGCCATGATGGCCCTCCCCGGCCACCTTCTTGACGCGCTTGACGATGACCTGGTGCTTGCTCAACGGAACTTGCTCGGCGACGGCGGGAACGCCGATTCTGCTTAGGCCAGGCAGCGTAAATTTGCCTTTAAGAGATTGGTCGGAGATTTCGGTTAGCCCTCCGTCAACCAATAAGAGCCAAGTTCGAGCCTCAACGGCGAAAGCGGAAAGGCGCGCAATTTCAAATGGCGAATGACGACCCGTCGCTGCTCGTGCAGAAGCTCGCCGCGACAAGAGCGACCGGCGCGCCCGCCGACCTGTCGGGATTCTCGCTCGCCGTTGCGAAGGCCGCGCGCGCGGCTGCGAGCGAGCTTTTGCGCGCAGACTGCGAAGCGAAAGTCGAAATGCGTTCGGCCTCGCTGGAGGAGGTGCTGGCCGTCCGCGCCGAGGCGGGCGTCAATTACTGGCTTTGCGATGAAAAGGGCGCGCGCGCGTTTCTGATCTCCATGACGCCGCAATTCGCCGCGGCGATGACGACGCGACTGCTTGGCGGCGATTTCAGCCTGCCCGAGATCGAGCGCGCAACGGCGATCGACATCGACATGGCGGTCGGGCTGATCGACCTCCTGACGCCGTCGCTCGACGAACTCGCGCAGCAAATGATTGCGTCCGCTCGCAAGAAAACGATCCACGAGCGGCGCAACGCGTCTTCTCTGAAGGAGGCGATCGGAGACGAACCGCAAATGCTGATGACAGAGATGACGATCGATTTCGAGATCGGCGGCGCGAGCATCGCCAGGGCGATGAGCCTCGCCATCCCATCCCGACTTCTCGTTCATGCGTCCGATCCGACACGGAAGAAAGCGCAAAAGCCGGAAGCGGACGGCGCCTGGACGAGAGCGCTAAAAAGACAAGTGATGAATATGGAGCTTCCCTTGGCGGTCGTCCTTGATCGCATCCATACGAATGTCGGCGACCTTTCGCGACTTAAGGTCGGTCAGGTGATCGAATTGAATGAGGACGCGCTCGACGGTCTTGACATCACCGCGATGACCGATAGGGGGCCCGCGAGCATCGCTAAAGGACGGCTCGGCGCGATCCGCTCGCAAAAGGCGGTGAAGCTCACGACCGGCGTCGACGAGGATTTCTTGCGCGGCCTTTAGGGCGCTATTCCGCCGCTTCCGTTCGCGCCCGCGCCGTCGCTCCGTCCGCTGCGGGACTGATCTGCTTCGACGCGATCCAGGCGACGGCAAGGCCCGCCATAATGCCGGGAAGTCCCTCATAGACGTCATTGTGCCAGCCGAGATGGCGCCAATAAAGCGCGACGCCCGCGCCGACGCCTGTCGCGAGAAGCGCGCCGATTTCCGGGATCTTCCTGCCGAGCGCATGGATGACGAGCAGCGGCGCGAAAGCCGAGGCGAGCGTCGACCAGGCGAGAATGACAAGACCGAAGACGCTGCGCGTCTCGGCGAGCGCGAAGGCGAGCGCGGCGAGCGTGACGAGCGCCGTCGCCGCTTTCATCTGCCAGCCTTTCTCCAAACGCTCGGGCAGCAGATCATGCGTGAGCGCGGCCGAGCAGCTAAGGACGAGCGAATCCGCGGTCGACATGGTCGCCGCGAAAATGCCGGCGAGTATCATCCCGACCAGCAAAGGCGGCAAAAGCTCCAACGCCATCGTCGGCAGCGCGAGTTCGGGATCGAGCGCGCCAAGATCGGGAAGATAGAGACGCGACAACATGCCGACGCCTGTCGCCAGCGCATAAAAGAGGGTGAAATAGCTGTAATACCAGGCGCGGGCGCGGCCCATATTGGCGGGGCTGTCGAGCGCCATGAACCGCACCATCACATGCGGCTGTCCGATGACGGAAAGTCCCGCAAACATCCAGCCGACCACAAAAAGAGCCATGCCGGGAACGCCCGGCAGCAGAAGGTCGGACGGGAACCAGTCAAGAAAATGAGGAATGGCCCGCATTTCTTCAACGGTCGCCGCGGCGCCGCCGCGCCCGGCGACGCCGACGCCAAAGAGAAGCGCCATCGCGGCGAGCATGACGAAAGATTGCACGGCGTCCGTCCAGATCGAGGCGCGAATGCCCCCGGCGGCGCTATAGGCAAGGATCATCGCCGCGGCGACGAGCGCGCCGGCGCGCGGGTCCCAACCGAGAACGCCCTGCAACGCCTTGCCGCCCGCGCTGATCTGAGCCGCCGAATAGGCGCCGAGAAAGACAAGCATGACAAGCGCGGCGACGCGCCGCCAGATCGCGAATTTCTGGCCGTTCCAGGCCGCGAGAACCGCAGCGTAGGACGCTTCCTTCGTTCGCGCCGTCGCCTCGCGCAATTTCTTGTGCACGAATGTCGACGCGGCATAGTCGCCGAGAATCCAGCCGACCATCAGCCAAATCGCGGCAAGGCCCGTCGCATAAGTAAAGCCGATGACGCCGATAAACATATAGCCGGAATTATTCGTCGCAACGGCCGAATGCCCGGCGAGCCAGGGCGAGACCTCCCGGTTGCAAAGATAGTAGTCGGTGCGCGATTTCTTCGCCCGGAAGGCCGAGGCGAGGCCGACGCCGAGGAAAAGCGCGAGGAAGGCGACGAAACTTGCGATGATCACGGCGTTCTCCCGCTTCCCCTCTTTGCGGCGCGGGGGGGGAGCGCCGCGCCCGAACGCGCCCGCCCTATGCGGCCGCCTTGTCGAGCCGCCCGCTTTGAGCGCGCACGACGCGGACATTCTTCCGCGCCGCGATGAATTCCGGCCGCGGCTTTTCCGGACCGAAAGGCTCGACGAGTTTGTTAGAGATCGCGTTATAGACGATGAAGGCATTCGACCGCGGAAAGGGCGTGATGTTCGAATTCGACCCGTGCATCACATTGCACTCGAAGATAACGACGGTTCCCGCCGCCCCTGTCGGCATGGCGACGCCGTTTCGATGCGCCATCTCGGCGAGGATTTGTTCGTCGGGAACGCCATATTCCTGCTTCTTCAGCGACTTCTTATAGTGCTCTTCAGGCGTCTCGCCGACGCAAGCGACGAAATGCGCATGCGAGCCGGCCACGAACATTGTCGGGCTGTTGACCGCGTGATTGTCGGTGAGGAGCACCGACATCGAAAGCGCGCGCATCAGCGGCATCCCGTCCTCGACATGCCACGTCTCGAAATCGGAGTGCCAATAAAAATCTTTGCCCTGAAAGCCAGGCTTATAATTGAGCCGCGACTGATGAATATAGACGTTGTCGCCCAGCAAGAATTCCGCGACGCGAACGAGCCGCGCATCCTCGGTCAGGCGACGGAAAACGGCGCTCTGCGCATGAATCTTGAAGACGGAGCGCACCGCGCCGCTTCCGGGCTCGGTGATCGCCGTCTCCGGATCGATATCGCCGCCGCCGGCGTGAAGGCGCGCCGCCTCGCCCTGAAGCAGCCGGACTTCGTCGGCGTCAAAAACGCCTTTCAAAGCGAGAAAGCCGTTCTTGCGGTAAAAATCCGTCTCCTCAGCGCTCAGCGGCGCCGCCGGCGACCAGTCGCCATAGACGACAGGATCGCGGCGCGGCGTCACGCTCGGTTCGCTCGCAAGACGCGATGGGTAGTAATCCTTCATGGCTTTACTCCGCCGCGAGGGGATAGGCGCCGGTCTCGTCGTGAACCTCGCGGCCGGTCACCGGCGGATTGAAGACGCAGGCCATCGTCATTTCGCTCCGGGCGCGCAGAATATGCCGGTCATGACGATCGAGCGCGTAAAGAACGCCCGGCCTAATCTGGTATTTTTCTCCGGCGCCGAGATCTTCGATCTCGCCTTCGCCGGAAATGCAGTAAACGGATTCGAGATGATTGCGATAATGCATCGGCAGGTCGGCGCCCGCCTTAATCGTCGTGATGTGAAAGGAAAAACCCATCGCATCGTCTTTCAGGAGCAGCCGCACGCTGCTCCAGCCTTTGGAGTCGACGCGGCGGTCCGTCGCTTTCTCGCTATGATAATCCCTGACAATCATCGCATCCGCTTCCCTAGGCGACCGCCCTGATTTCATTCGAGACCGCTTCGCTGACGGCGCTCGCCAGCATGTCGAGACCCGCCTTCAAATCGGCCTCGTCGATGGTCAGGGGCGCGAGGCATTTGACGATCTCGTCGTCGCCGCCGCTCGTCTCGATGACGAGGCCCTTGCGGAACGCGGCTCTCGTGACGCGCGCGGCGCGCTCGCCTGTCTTCATGTCGAGGCCGAGCATCATGCCGCGCCCCTTGACGCCGGCGATCGCGTTCGAATGACGCTCGGCGAGCGCATCGAGGCGCGCGCGCAAGATCGCGCTTTTCGCGGCGACATCGTCCTCGAAAGTCGCCTCGCGCCAGAAGGTCTTGAGCGCCGCCGTCGCGGTGACGAAGGCATGGCAATTGCCCCGGAAGGTGCCGTTGTGCTCGCCGGGCTTCCAGATATCGAGATCGCGCCGGATGAGCGTCAGCGCCATCGGCAGGCCATAGCCGGAAATCGACTTTGCGAGCGTGACGATATCGGGCTTAAGGCCCGCCGGCTCGAAACTGAAGAAGGTTCCTGTACGGCCGATCCCCGCCTGGATGTCGTCGATAATGAAAAGGGCGCCGTGGCGCCTGGCGATCTTTTCGATCCGCCGGAGCCACTCGAAAGACGCCGCATTAAGGCCGCCCTCGCCCTGCACAGTTTCGACGATGACGGCGGCGGGCGCGTCGACGCCGCTGGAAGGATCATCGAGCAGGCGCTCAAGCTGCTCGGCGGTGTCGACGTCTTCTCCGTGATACTGGTCATAGGGCGCATGCGTCACATGGGCGAGGCCGACGCCGGCCGCGCCGCGATGATGCGAATTCCCCGTCAGCGAGAGCGCGCCGAGCGTGACGCCGTGGAAACCGTTCGTAAACGCAATGATATTTTCGCGCCCCGTCATCTTGCGCGCGAGCTTCAGCGCGGCCTCGACGGCGTTCGCGCCTGTCGGCCCCGGAAACTGCACGACATAATCAAGACCGCGCGGAGCGAGAATCGTGCGTTCGAATTCAGCGAGGAAGGCCGCCTTCGCGTCCGTTTCCATGTCAAGGCTGTGCGTGACGCCGTCGCGCTCGATATAGTCGATCAGCGCCTGCTTCAGCACGGGATGATTATGGCCGTAATTCAAGGAGGAGCATCCCGAAAGGAAATCGAGATAGCGCCGGCCCGATTCATCGGTCAGATGCGCGCCTTCCGCGGCGACGAATTTCACGGGGAAGCTGCGCGCATAGCTTCGCACGGAAGATTCGCGCCGCTCGAATATGTCGGCTTGTTTCTTATCATGATGCATGGTCGCCATGATGCGTTGTCCTTCGCTGGTTGCGGGGCTCAATAGGGTGAGAAAAAGCTAAGCGGCGGCGAAAGGCCCTATAGTGACGAGACGCTCGGTCTCTTGACGTCCGTTAAAATCCGCTTCGCGGTCGAGAAAGGCCTCCTCGCTCATCGGCGCGTTCAACGCCCGCGCGAGCGAGGCGAACACCGCCCAGGAGGCTTTGTTCGAGGGCGTGATGGTCGTCTGAAGGCGGCCGGCTTGCTGCCCGCCGGCCGACAAAAGCGCGACGATCATTTCCTTGCCAAGACCGAGGCCGCGCGCGGATGGCGCCACCGCGACCTGCCAAATGAAAAGCGTTTGCGGATCATCGGGCAAAAAATAGCCTGAGACCCAACCGACAATTTCGCCCGAACGCTCGGCGACGACGCAGCTATCGGCGAAATGCGTGCATTGCAGGAACGTGCAATAAAGCGAATTCTCGTCGAGCGGCGGACAGGACTTAATCAGCCGCCTGATTTTTTCGCCATCGGCCTTGGCCGGACGGCGAAAAGACAGCGACGCATTCCTTCCCCCCAAGGGAGGAGCGTATTGGGCGGCGACATTCATCGGCAATTGACCGGGTCTTACTTAGAGGATCGAGACTCGATGTCAACCTTTGCAAAAACCCGCGAATTTCCTGTATTCTTTCTCTAAGTTGTTGTGAAACAACGCTGCTTCGCGATAAAACGCGCGCAACAATAGTCAAATGATCAAATATTAACGCTGATCGCGCTTATTTGGCGCGCGCTTCACGCAATCGTGTCGCCGCGCCGACAAGCGCGGCGTCGTCGCGCGTGATGAGATCGACCGGAATGCGTTCGACATAGAAGCGCATGCGCCCCTTGTCGAGAAAGCGCTCGGTGAATTTGCTCGCAAGGAAAATGTCGATGATGCGCGGCAAGATTCCGCCGCCGAGCACAACCCCGCCGCGCGCGCCGGCGGCGAGCGTCGCGTCGCCGACAAGGGCGCCGAGCATCGCGCAGAACATGTCGACCGCCCGCGCCGCCATATTGTCGGACGTCGCGCCGTCAGTGATCTCTTTCGGCGTCTTAAAGACTTGCGGCGCGTTCGCCTCGGCGCAAAGCGCGCGGTAGATGTTGAAAATGCCGGGGCCGGAAAGAACGCGCTCGGCTGAAACGCGGCCATATTCGCGCGCAAGAAAGGAAACGATCCTCGCTTCTTCATCCGTAGACGGAGCGAATGCGACATGCCCGCCTTGCGTCGCGATGACGAGCGGCCCTCCGGGCGCCGGCGCGACCAGGGCCTCGCCGAGGCCGGTGCCGGGCCCCATGACGAGCACGGGCGCGCCCGCCTCAGCCGCGCCGGCCTTCACCGGCGCAAGGTCCGTCTTTTCGAGATGACGGACCCCATAGGCGAGGGCCTCGAAATCATTGATGACGACGACGTCGTCAAGGCCGAGCGCGGCGCCGAGGCGCTCGATGTCGAGGACCCAGGACGAGTTCGTGAACGCCATGCGCGCGCCGGCGACGGGCGCGGCGACCGCGAATGACGCCGCCTTGGGCTTTGCCGCGACGCCTTTGAGATAAGCCGCAACGGCCTCCTCGACGGTCGCGAAGTCTTCGGCGCGAAAGCGCCGCGTCTCGCTGAGGCGCGGCGCGGGCCCGGCGAGATCGGCGAGCGCGAAGCGGGCGTTCGTTCCGCCGATATCGGCGACAAGGGCTTCGTCAGCCATCGCTCCGCTCCGCAAGAGCGAAGGTCGCCGCGCCCTCTTCGGCGCCGGAGACGGCCGCGCGGAACCCCGCGAAAAGCTCGCGCCCCGAGCCCCAAAGATCGCCGGCGAGATCGGGCGCGAGCGGCGCGCGGGCGGCAAGGACGCCCTTCTCGATCAGGACGTCGAGCGTTCCATTCTCCGCATCGAGACGAATGAGGTCGCCGTCGCGAAGCCGCGCGATCGCGCCGCCGTCATGGGCCTCGGGCGTTAAGTGAATCGCGGCCGGGACCTTGCCGCTCGCGCCGGACATGCGCCCGTCGGTCAGGAGCGCGACCTTGAAGCCCTTCTCCTGAAGGACGCTCAAGGGCGGCGTCAATTTGTGCAGTTCCGGCATTCCGATCGCCTTCGGCCCCTGAAAGGGAAGAACGGCGATGAAATCGCGGTTGAGATCGCCGGCCTTGAACCGATCCATCAACGCCTTCTGCGAGCGGAAGAGGAGCGCCGGCGCCTCGACGATGCGCCGCTCCGGCTTGACCGCGGAGACCTTGATGATGGCGCGGCCGAGATTTCCTTTCAAAAGCACGAGCCCGCCGGTCGGCGCGAAGGGAACGCCCGCCTTGCGCAGGACGGTCTCATCGCCCGACGCCGCCGGCGGCGCGCGCCAGGCGATCGCCTCGCCCTCAAGGCCCGGCGTCCTGGCGTAGGCGCCGAGCCCCGCGCCCGTCACGGTCGGGATATCCTCGTGGAGGAGCCCCGCTTCGATCAGTTCACGGATGAGAAAGCCCATGCCGCCCGCCGCCTCGAATTGATTGACGTCGGCCGAGCCGTTCGGATAGATGCGCGCAAGAAGCGGCGTTATGCGCGACAAGTCGCTGAAATCATTCCAGTCGATGACGATCCCCGCCGCCCGCGCCATCGCGACGAGGTGGATCGTGTGATTGGTCGAGCCGCCGGTCGCATGCAGGCCGACCATCGCATTGACGACGGCGCGCTCGTCGATGACGTCTGAAAAGGCGGGGCCGGCGCCGAACGCGCAGGCCGCCGCGCGCCGCGCCGTTTCCCTGACGAAAGCCGCGCGAAGCGGCGTTCCCGGATTGACAAAGGCCGAGCCCGGCAGATGCAGGCCCATCGCCTCCATCATCATCTGGTTGGAATTCGCCGTGCCGTAAAAGGTGCAGGTGCCGGGCGCATGATAGCTCGCGCTTTCAGCGGCGAGCAGCGCCTCTTCATCGGCTTTTCCTTCCGCGTAAAGCTGGCGCGCGCGCGCTTTTTCCTCGTTCGAAATGCCGGAGGGCATCGGCCCCGCGGGCAGAAAGAGGATCGGCAGATGGCCGAAGCGCGCCGCGCCGATAAAGAGGCCCGGCACGATCTTGTCGCAGACGCCGAGCATCAGCGCCGCGTCGAACACGTTATGAGAGAGCGCGACCGCGGCCGCGAGCGCGATGACGTCGCGCGAAAAGAGCGACAGATCCATGCCCGGCTGGCCTTGCGTGACGCCGTCGCACATCGCCGGAACGCCGCCCGCGACCTGCGCCGTCGCCCCCGCCTCATGAAGCGCGCGCTTGATGAGGTCCGGATAGGCGCCGAGCGGCTGATGCGCGGAGAGCATGTCGTTGTAAGCCGTGACGATCGCGACATTGGGCCCCGCGCCTTTTGCGAGCATTTTCTTGTCGCCGGCGGGGCAGGCCGCCGCCGCATGGGCGAGATTGCCGCAAGAAACTTGGCGCCGGCTCGGGCCGTCGCGCGCCGCCGCGCGCATTTGCGCAAGATAGGCCGCGCGGGTTTTCTCGCTCCGCTTGCGAATGCGGTCCGTCACCTTGTCGAGCGTCGGATTGAGCGCGGCCATCTCGTTTCCTAAGGCGCCCAGGCGACCCAGAGGTCGGGGCGCTCCTGCAATATGGCCCGCACCGGCGCGTCTTCAACGGGCCCCGCGCGGCGCGCTTCCTCGAAGGCCCGGCGCTTCGCTTCGCCGGCGATGAGAAGAATGACGAGCGGCGCGGACGCGACCGCGCCGAGCGTCAGCGTCATTCGCTGCCGATAGGCGCCGCCCGTCGTCACGACGGCGAGGCGCGCCTCCTTCGACAGCGCGTCGCGCAAGCCTTCCGCATGCGGAAACCAGGAGGCGGCGTGACCGTCCTCGCCCATGCCGAGCAAAACGACGTCAAAGCCCTTTGGCAGACGCGCCTCGGCCGCGCGAAGTCCTTGCGCCGGCGTTGTCGCGGACCAAAGCCCGACAAGGCGCGCCGCCGCCGCCTCATGGCGCGCGAGCGTCTCGCGGATAAAGCGCTCATTCGAGCCCTCGCTGGTCGGCGGAACCCAGCGCTCGTCGACCAACGCCGCCGTCACGCGGGCCCAGTCGAGGCGCCGGCGCGACAAGGCCGCGTAAAGCCCCGCCGGGCTCGCGCCGCCGGAAACGGCGAGACTCGCCGCGCCGCGCGCTTCGAGCGCGCGCCCGAGCGCGGCCTCGACGAGATCGGCGAGCCGCGCGGCCATCGCCTCGCGAGATTCAAAAGCGATCAGGGCCGGGCTAGACGCCATCGAACCACGCGCGCCCGTCGCGGTCGAGCATCATCGCGCCTTGCGCCGGCCCGTCGACGCCCGCCGCATAAAGATGAACGGGCGTCTTGTCCCGCCCCCAGCCTTCGAGGATCTGATCGACCCAGCGCCAGGCCGCCTCGACCTCGTCGCGCCGCATGAACAGCGCGAGATCGCCGCGCACGACCGCCATCAACAGCCGCTCATAAGCGTCCGGATAGCGCGCGGAAAACGCGTCCGCATAGCTGAGATTGAGCGGCACATAGCGCAGCCTCATCCCGCCCGGCCCCGGATCCTTCGTCATCAGAAGCAGGCGCATTCCTTCATCCGGTTGCAGACGAATGACGAGCCGCGTCGGCTGCGCCTCGCCCCTTTTCGTCTCGATGATCTGATGCGCGACATTCTTGAATTCGACGATGATCTCGGAGCGGCGCGCTTTCATGCGCTTGCCGGTGCGCAGGTAAAACGGCGTTCCCGCCCAGCGCCAATTGTCGATGAACGCCTTGATCGCGACGTAAGTCTCGACCTCGGACGGGCCGCCGAGCTCGTCGACATAGCCGGGCGCGAGCGCGCCGTCGAGCGCGCCCGCGCCATATTGGCCGCGCACGGTCGAGGCGCGGATATTTTCGCCCGTAATCGGCCGCAGCGCGCGCAACACCTTGATCTTTTCGCCGCGAACCGTGTCGGGCTCAAGATCGAGCGGCGGCTCCATCGCGACGAGGCAAAGAAGCTGCAAAAGATGGTTTTGCACCATGTCGCGGAGCGCGCCCGCTTCGTTATAGTAGCTCGCGCGGCCGCCCGCGCCGATCGCCTCGGCGACGGTGATCTCGACATGATCGATGACATTGGCGTTCCAGACCGGCTCGAACAGCGAGTTCATGAAGCGCAGCACGATTAAATTCTGCACCGTCTCCTTGCCGAGAGAGTGGTCGATCCGGAAGATCGACTGCTCGTCGAAAACGGCGCCGACCGCGTCATTGATCGCGCGCGCGCTTTTAAGATCGCTTCCGATCGGCTTTTCAAGAACGATGCGCGCGCCGGGCGCGTTGAGCCCCGCGCGGTCGATATGGCGCGAGACGTCGCCATAAAGAGAGGGCGGCAAAGCGAGATAGAAAATGCGCTGCTTTTCCGCGTCGTCGAGATGGGCGCGCAAGGCGGCCCAGTTCGAGGCGGCGTCGGTCGCGTCGAGTTCGACGTAAAAAAGCCGCTCCGAAAAGGCGCGCCATTCGGCGTCGTCGACGCTCTCTTTCGGATAAAATTTCCGAAAGCTTTCGAAAGCGAGCCGGCGATAGCCGGCGTCGTCCATCGCGCGGCGGGAGGCGCCGATGATTTTCGAGGCCTCGGGAATCTGTCCGTCGCGCCAGCGATGGAAAAGCGAGGGAACGAGCTTGCGAAGCGCGAGGTCGCCCGCCGCGCCGAAAACGACGAGGTCGAAGGGCGTGACCGGAATAAGCTGGGGCGTCGCGGGCGTTTTCATCGTTTCATTGCTATCGCGCGCCGAGAACCGCTTCAAGGCGATCCCGCCGCGCCCGTCGATTGCGCCGTCCGAAGCCGCCGCTATAACGCAGGGCGGCGCCGCTTCGTTCCGGCGCATCGGAAGGGTCCAGACCATGCCGGAATGGTGGCGGGGCGGCGTCATCTACCAGATCTATCCAAGAAGCTTCTCCGACTCGAACAATGACGGGGTCGGCGATCTTCCCGGCGCGGCCGCAAAGCTCGATTATCTGTCCTCGCTCGGCGTCGACGGCGTGTGGCTTTCGCCTTTCTTCCGCTCGCCGATGAAGGATTTCGGCTATGACGTATCGGACTATCGCGATGTCGACCCGATCTTCGGCCGCCTTGCCGATTTCGACAGGCTGCTCGCGGCGGCGCATCGCCGCGGCCTCAAGATCGTCATCGACCAGGTCTATTCGCATACGTCCGATCAGCATCCCTGGTTCAAGGAAAGCCGCGCGAGCCGCGATAATCCGAAGGCGGACTGGTATGTCTGGGCCGACGCCAAGGCCGATGGCGGACCGCCGAATAACTGGATTTCGCTTTTCGGCGGCCAGGGCTGGTCGTGGGACACGCGCCGGCGGCAATATTACCAGCACAATTTTCTCGCCGAGCAGCCGGACCTGAATTTCCATCAGCCGGCGGTGCGCCGGGAGATCCTCGACATCGCCAAGTTCTGGCTCGATCGCGGCGTCGACGGCTTGCGGCTCGACGTCGCGAATTTCTATTTCTGCGACGCGCTGCTGCGCGACAATCCGCCGAAACGGGCCGAAGGCGGCTTCGGGCGGCCCTATCAGTTTCAGCGCCATCTCCATGACCGCTCGCAGCCGGAAAATCTCGTTTTCATGGAGGCCCTGCGCCGGCTCGTCGACCGCTATCAGGACCGCATGACGGTCGCCGAGATCGGCAGCGATTCCTATATCGCGCGCAGCATCGAATATACCGAGCAAGGCCGCCTCCATACCGCCTATAATTTCCTGCTTCTCGAAAACGGGCCGCTGACGGCGGGGCTCATTCGCGACGCCCTGACGAGTTGGACGAGCAAGACCGCCTGGCCGTCCTGGTCCTTTTCCAATCACGACGTCGTCCGCGCGAGGACGCGCTGGGGCGGCGAAAGGGCGAGCGACGATTTCGCCAAGATGCTGATGGGCGTGCTTCTGGCGCTCCGGGGGACGATTTTTCTCTATCAGGGCGACGAGCTCGGCCTGCCGCAAGGCGAGGTTCCCTTCGACAAGCTTCAGGACCCCGAAGGGCGCCGCTTCTGGCCGGACAATCTCGGCCGCGACGGCTGCCGCACGCCGATGCCCTGGCGCGCCGCGGAAAGAAACGCGGGATTCTCGCTCGCCGAGCCCTGGCTGCCGGTCGATCCGCGCCAGGGCGCGCTCGCCGTCGACCGGCAGGAGAAGGACCCGCAATCGACGCTCAATGTCGTGCGCCGGCTTATCGCCTTCCGCCGCGCGCATGACGCGCTCCGCCTTGGCGCCATCGACTTTCTCGACGCGCCGTCTGAAGGCGAGGACGGGCCCGTCCTCGCCTTCCGGCGGCGGAGCGACCGCGAAAGCCTCGTCTGCGTTTTCAATCTCGGCGCGGCCCCCGTCGAGATCGCCCTTCCCGTCAAGGGACGCGCGCTGGCTTATCCGCTCAGCGGCGTCTTTGACGGCGCGCGCGCCGCGCTTCCCGGTTTTGGCGGGCTCGTCCTCGAAGACACGGCTTAGCATAAAATCGCTGTCACTGTTGCAATCCCGCATCAGCCAGGCTTCCGATCGGGCGTTTCGGGGCCGGTTTCGACCGGCGCGTCGGGGCGCGCGCCCCATTCCGCCCAGGAGCCGTCATAGACGGCCGCCTTGTCATTGCCGAGGCGGGCAAACGCGAGCGCGACGCCCGCCGCCGTCACGCCGGACCCGCAGCTCGCCGCGACCGGGCGCGCCGGATCGACGCCCGCCGCCCGCATCACGCCGCGCAGATCCTCGGCGGATTTCAGCCTCCCGTCCGGCGCGACGAGCGCGCCGAGAGGAAGGCTCTTCGCGCCCGGCATATGGCCGCGCCTGAGGCCGGGGCGCGGCTCCGGCGCGGCGCCGAGAAAACGCTCGGCGGGGCGCGCATCGACGAGTTGCGTCTCGCCGCCGATCGCGGCGCGCATCCAGGCGAAATCGCGCACGAGCCCGGCGCGCAATCGCGGCGCGAAGACCGCCGGCGCGGGCGCGGCCTCGCCCGCCTCGACGGGGCGGCCTTCCGCGATCCATTTCGGCAGCCCGCCATCGAGGACGAACACATGCTCGGCGCCCATGACGCGCAAACTCCACCAGGCGCGCGCCGCCGAAAAGAGACCCATCGCGTCATAGACGACGATCGTGTCGCGCTCTGAAAGGCCGAGCGCGCCGACCGCCTCGGCGAAGGCGCGCGGGGCCGGCAGCATATGCGGCAAGGGGCTTTCCCGGTCGGAGATCGCGTCGATGTCGAAAAAGACCGCGCCCGGAATATGCGCGGCGAGAAATTCCGCGCGCGCATCGCGCCCGTCGAGACGCCAACTCGCATCGACCGGCTTGAGGCCCGCCTCGCCGAGCCGCCCGGCGAGTTCGCCCGTCGTCATCATCGGATCGCGCATCGCTTGCTCGTCCTCCTGTTGCGCCAAACGGGAGGAGTATAAGGCAAGCGCGACCCCCGGGGATAAATACGGGGATAAGTACGGGGATAACTATTGGCTTAACCATCGGAGCCCGCGCCGGGCCTGGCGTCGGGCCCGCACAACCTGGCGGGGCGCGCCTATCGCACTGAGTGCGCCTTGCGCATTCGGCGGGCAAGACCGTCAGGCGTCGAGAATATGCCGGCCGACCTCCTTGAGGCTGACGCAGCCCGTGAGCATCATCGCGACGCGCATTTCCTGTTCGAGGATCGAAAGCACCTCGCCGACGCCGCGCGCGCCCCGCGCGGCAAGGCCATAGGCGAAAGCGCGCCCGATCAAAACGCCGCGCGCGCCCGAAGCGAGCGCGCGCAGGACATCGAGCCCGGTCCTGACGCCGCCGTCCATCATCACGACGGCGCGCTCGCCGATCGCATCGGCGATGCGCGGCAGCGCGCTGATCGAGGAGCGCGCGCCGTCGAGCTGGCGCCCGCCATGATTGGAGACGACGACGCCGTCCGCGCCGACGGCGATCGCGGCGCGCGCGTCCTCCGGCGTCAGGACGCCCTTGACGATGAGCGGGCGGTCCCAAAGCGCGCGGATGTCCTCGACATCCTTCCAGGTGACGGAAGGGTCGAAATTCGCCGCGACCCAGGCGGCGTAATTTTCGAGCCGCGCCGCACTATTCACATGCGGCGCGAGATTGCCGAGGACATGCGGCCGGCCGAGAAGGCCGACATCGACCGCCCAGGCGGGGCGCATCATCACTTGGAAAAACCGCCGCAATTTGTTCGCTGTCGGATCGCCGGCCCGCAGGCCCGACCGCATGTCGCGATAGCGCTTGCCGGTGACGGGAAGATCGACGGTAAGAAGCAGCGCCGACGCGCCCGCCGTCTTCGCGCGCGCCAGCATCGCGCGCAGGAAGCCGCGGTCGCGCATCAGATAGAGCTGGAGCCAGAACGGGCTCGCCGCGGCGCCGACTTCCTCGCAAGAGCAGATCCCGACCGTCGACAAGGTGAAGGGAACGCCGGCCTTCTGCGCGGCGCGCGCGGCCTGGGTTTCGCCGCGCCGCGCAAACAGGCCGCAAAGGCCGAGCGGCGCGAGCGCGATCGGCAGCGCGGCCTCAAAGCCGAACAGATCCGTCTTGAGCGACAGATTGGAGACGTCGCGCAGGACGGACTGGCGCAGGCTCAAGGCTTGCAGATCGCCGAGATTACGGCGCAGCGTCGTCTCGCTGTAAGAGCCGCCGTCGATATATTCGAAAAGGAAATGCGGCAGGCGCCGCCGCGCGGCGCGGCGGTAGTCGTCGACATTGGCGAGGATCATCGGACGGCTCCGCTTCGGGGCCGCTTTGATAGCGCGATTCTGACCGCGGGCGCAGCCAGCGGGCGGCGGCCAAGGGGAAAAGCTTGACCGCCCGGCCCCGCCGGGCTAGCTACCCCCCTTCTCGCACAACCGGGCGCTCGAAACCGGGGACAAAAAGGACGAGAGGCGCCTTTAAAGCGCGCCTACGGAGTCGGATGGGATGTACGCAGTCGTAAAGACCGGCGGCAAGCAATATCGCGTCGCCAAGGACGATTTCATCGATATCGAGCGCCTGCCCGGCGAGGCGGGCGAGACCGTCACCCTTCATGAGGTGCTGATGGTCGCCGACGGCGCCGACGTCACGGTCGGCGCGCCGCTCATCGAGGGCGCCTCGGTCGCCGGCGAAATCGTCGAGCAGCGGCGCGGGCCCAAAATCATCGTCTTCAAAAAGCGCCGGCGGCAGAATTACCGCCGCAAGAAAGGCCACCGCCAGCTTTTGACGCGGCTCAAAGTGACGGACATTCTGACGGGCGGCGCCAAGCCCAAGGCGAAAGCGAAAAAGCGCGCCAAGGCCGACGCGCCCGAGGCCGCGCAGGAAACCGCGCCGGAATAGGGCGTAAACGGATTATTAGGAGACGGGATCATGGCCCATAAGAAAGCCGGCGGCTCATCGCGGAACGGACGCGACACGGCGGGACGCCGCCTCGGCGTCAAGAAATATGGCGACGAGTTCGTCGTTCCCGGCAATATCCTCGTGCGCCAGCGCGGCACGACATTCCATCCGGGTCCGAATGTCGGCATGGGCCGCGACCACACGCTGTTCGCCCTCGCCGCCGGCCGCGTCAAATTCGCGACCAAGGCGAAGGGCCGCAATTTCGTCTCGGTGACGCCGAAAGAATAGCGCCCGCGCGCAGGATCGTTCTTGGATCGGCGTCCCCCGCGCCCATCCTTCGTGACGCGGGCTCCAATTCGGATTGATCGTCCCCTAAAACGGGCTCTTGAAATCGCGCCAGCGCGGCGCTTTCGCGTCCTTTTCGGAAATCGTCGCCGCCTCCGGCGCGATCCCCCAGTCAACGCCGAGGTCGGGATCGTTCCAAAGAACCGCCCCGTCGCAATCGCGGTCATAGAAATCGTCGACCTTGTAGGCGATCTCCGTGTCGGGTTCGAGCGTCGCAAAGCCGTGGAGAAAGCCGGCGGGAACGAAAAGCTGCGCGCTTTCGGGATCGAGCCTGACGCTGAGCCAGCGCCCGAAAGTCGGCGAGGCTTTGCGCGCGTCGACGACGACGTCGAGAACGGCGCCTTTGAGGACGCGCACGAGCTTTGCCTGCACATGCGGCGGCGCCTGATAATGGAGCCCGCGAATCGTTCCCTTGGGCTTTGAGCAGGACTGGTTGTCCTGAACGAAACGCGGGCCGATCCCGGCGTTTTGAAATGTCCGTTCGTTGTAGGATTCGACGAAATAGCCGCGCGCGTCGCCATGACGCTTCGGCGCGACGAGCTTCACATCCGGGATTGCAAGGCTCGTGACTTCGATCATAGCGTCTCCACGAAGCGCAAGGGCGCGCCCGTCGCGGGTCCGAGAATCTCGTCCTCCCACATGACGCGCCGTCCACGGATGATCGTTCCCTTGGGCCAGCCGGCGACGGCCATTCCGTCGAAGGGCGTCCAGCCGGCGCGCGTCGCCATCGTCTCGTCGCGGATGACCCGGCGCGCCTTCATGTCGACGATCGTGAAATCGGCGTCATAGCCGGCGGCGATGCGGCCCTTGCCGGCGATCCCGAAAATGCGCTGCGGGCCGTGGCAGACGAGATCGACGAGGCGCAACAGCGTGAGGCGCCCGGCCGCTACATGATCGAGCATCACCGGCAAGAGCGTCTGCACCCCCGGCATCCCCGAGGGCGAGGCGGGATAGGGCTTTTCCTTTTCCTCGCGCCTATGCGGCGCATGGTCGGAGCCGATGACGTCGATGACGCCCGCCCCGAGGCCCGCCCAGAGCCCGTCGCGATGGCGCGCCTCGCGAATGGGCGGGTTCATCTGCGCATAGCCCTTGAGGCGGCGATAGCAGTCGGGCGAGGTCAGCGTGAGATGCTGCGGCGTCGTCTCGGCGGTCGCGATGTCCTTCGCGGCGGCGAGAAGCGGGATTTCCTCCGCCGTCGACACATGCAGAATATGAATGCGGCGGCGCGCTTCATAGGCGAGCCTCAAGAGCCGCTTGGTCGAGGAAACCGCCGCTTCGACGGAGCGCGCCTCGGGATGGGACGTCCAGTCGCCTTCGCGAATGCGCGCTTTTCCTTCGCGCAGCAGAAATTCATCCTCCGAATGAACCGCGACGCGGCGAAGGCCATGCCGCAGCGCTTCGAGCACGCCTTCGTCGTCGGGTAAAAGAAGATCGCCCGTCGACGCGCCCATGAAAATCTTGACGCCGCAAACGCCGGGCAGGCGTTCGAGTTCGGCGAGGGCGCGCGCATTCTCATGCGTCGCGCCGACATAGAAGGCGTGGTCGCATTGCATCCGCCCCCTGGCGCGCGCGAGCTTGTCCTCGATCGCCTCCTTTGTCGTCGTCAGGGGATCGGTGTTCGGCATTTCGAAGACCGCCGTCACGCCGCCGAGCACGGCGGCGCGGCCGCCCGATTCGAGGTCTTCCTTGCGGGCGTCGCCGGGCTCGCGGAAATGCACCTGCGTGTCGATGACGCCGGGCAGGACATGAAGCCCCGCGCAATCGATCGTTTCCGCGGCGCGCGCTTCCCCGAGCGCGCCGATGGCGGCGATGCGTCCGGCCCGGACGCCGATATCGCGCGCGCCCTCGCCGTCCTGATTGACGACGAGGCCGCCTTTCAAAAGGAGATCATAATTCTCGGTCATGGCGGGGTTCTAGAGAAGGCCCGCCATTGCAGCAAGCAAGGCGAGGCCTTACATCGGCGGCGATGGCCAAGACCGCTCTTCTTTCTTCCCGCGCCGTCGTCAAAGTGGGCGGCGCCGATGCGCGCGCTTTTCTCAAGGGCCTTCTGACGGCGGACGCGCCCGAGCCCGGCAAGGCCCGCTTCGGCGCGCTCTTGACGCCGCAGGGACAGATTCTTTTCGACATGGTGATGGCCGCGCGCGAGGGCGAGGTCTTTCTCGATTGCCGCGCGGAGGCGGCCGAGGCCCTCGTCAAGCGCCT
>JBFXBB010000010.1:0-20328 GCA_050183685.1 Amphiplicatus sp. | reverse complement strand
CGGGCGCGGCCGCCGCCGGCGTTCTCGTGGACGGGCATGAGGCCGGCCATTTGAAATCGAACGCGCTCGTTCTCGTCGAGGCCGGCGATCTTGCGAAATCGTCCGGGCTTCGGAAACTGTTCGAGAAAGCGAAAAAGGCGGTCGCGCTCCCTTGCTATGCAGACTCGCCCGCCGACATTCGCGCGCTCGCGATTGAGGCGGCGCGGCGCGAGGGCTTGCGCTTTGAGGAGGACGCGCTCTCGCTCCTCGTCTCGCTTCTTGGCGAGGACCGCGGCGTCAGCCGGTCCGAAGTCGAAAAGCTCGTTTTGATGAAGGGCCTCAATTCGCAGCGCTCAGGGCCCGAAACGATCACGCTCGACGATGTCAAGGCGTCGATGGCGGACGGCGTCGGCGACGCGCTCGACGAGGCGGCGGCGGCGGCGGCCGATGGCGAGGCCGCGCGGCTCGCGCGCGCGCTTTCCAAGTCGGCCGCCGCCGGCGCCGCGCCGATCGGCCTTATCCGGGCGCTCGCGCGCGCCATGTCGCGCTTGCGCGAAGCGCGCGGCGCGATGGAGGCGGGCGCCAGCGCGGATGAGGCGATGCGCCGCCTTCGGCCGCCGGTCTTTTTTATGGAGCAGGCGGCGTTTAAGGCGCGCCTCCATAAATGGCCGCTTGCGCGTCTCGACCGCGCGCTCGATCTTCTCCTCGAAGCGGAGCTCGACGCGAAGACGACGGGCGCGCCGCAGCGAGAAATCGCGGAAAGGGCGGCGTTGCGGCTTGCCTTGATAGCGGGCCGCCAGAGCGGTTCAACTGATCTGCGATTCAGTTGAACCGCTCTGGCCTTTTGTTTCCATGCGGAAAAACGGATCCCGCTTTTTCTGAGACGCCCTAGCCCTGCTGCGCAACAAGCTTCAGGCGCGGGCGGGCCCCGGCTTTCAGGTCATGTTTACGGATGAAATCCTGGATTTTCGGCTGAATTTCGGTGCGCCAGCGCGAGCCGTTGAAGACGCCGTAATGGCCGACCTTGGGTTGGATGTAATCGACCTTCAAATGCGCGGGCAGATTGACGCAAAGATCATGGGCGGCCTGCGTTTGTCCGATCCCGGATATATCGTCTTTTTCTCCCTCGATGGTCAGGAGCGCCGCGTCGACGATCGCCTCGGGTCTTACGAGGCGATCGCGATGCATGAACTTGCCCTCGGCGAGCGAAAAGTCCTGAAACACCTCCTTGATCGTCTGGAGGTAGAACTCCTCTGTCATATCGAGCACGGAGAGATATTCGTCGTAGAATTTACGGTGCTTTTCAGCGCTGTCGCCGTCATCTTCGACGAGCTGCTGAAAATATTCGTAATGCGCGTTCAAATGCCGGTCGGAATTCATCGACAGGAAAGAATAGAGCTGCACAAAACCCGGATAGACGCGCCGCAAGAGGCCCGGATAGGGCGGCGGCACGCTGTAGATCATGTTGCGCTCGAACCATTCGTAAGACCGCGAATTGGCGAGCAGGTTGGGCGCGGTCGGCGAGCGCCGCGCGTCGATCGGGCTTCCCATGATGGTGATGCTCGCCGGGCGCGCAGGATCATCGTCTTCGCACAGAAGGGCGGTCGCCGACAGCAGCGCCGGGCCCGGCTGGCAGACTGCGACCGCGTGAGCGCGGGGTCCGATCAGCTTTAGAAAGTCGATGACGTAATCGATATAGTCGTTGAGATCAAAACGCCCCGCCGAGATCGGAACCTGCCGCGCGTCCGCCCAGTCGGTAATATAGACGTCATGAGCGGGAAGCATCGCCTCGACGGTCCCGCGCAAGAGCGTCGCATAATGGCCCGACAAGGGCGCGATGATCAGCACTTTCGGATCGCCGCCGCCGCCGGCGGCCTTAAGCGCTTGCTCATCGCGCCTGAAGCGCAAAAGCGTGGCGAAAGACTTCTTGGCGGCAGGTTCGACCGCGACCGGCACGGATCTCCCGTTGACGGTCGTTTCGGAAATCCCCCATTCGGGCTTCGGATAGCGCCGGGTCGCATTTTCGAAGACATCGAGCGCGGCGGCGGTTGTTCTCGCAAGCCAGCTGTCGGCAATCGGATTTAAAGGCGACCGCCAGACTTGCGCGCCAAGCCCCGCAGCGACACGCGCCGGCGCGACGGCGGCGTAACCCAATTCATAGGCAGCGTATAACATCAGCCCCCTCCACTCTACGCTTACACAACGGGACGCTTACGCAACGGGCTTTCTCGCCGCGCTTTCGCCTTCGTCATCTCAAGCTGTTGAGCTTGGCATGTATTCGCCGAAAATCGCAACAATTCCGCCATCCGGGTTATGCTGCAAATGCGAAATATGACCTTTTACAGACCCAAATTCAAGCAATCATCCCAAAGGATGATTGATCAATAATCAATAGGTTATGCAAAAATTACGATTTGATGCTGCGGCGCAGCAGCTCCGCCAGCTGGGCGCCCGTCAACCCATCGCGCAAAGCAAAGCTTGGCCGGCCCTCCTTGTCGACAATGTAAAAGAGGCTCGAATGATCCATTGTATAGCCGAGCGCCGAGTTGGGCAGGGGAACCTTGCGCGCGAAGATTTTGAAGGAGCGCAGCGCCGCCGCGACCGCGTCCGGCGCGCCGGTGAGCGCGATGATGCGCGCGTCATGGGCGAGATACGCCTTTAAAGCCTCGGGCGTGTCGCGTTCGGGGTCGACGGTGATGAAGATCGGCGCGACCTTCGCGCGCTCGGCCGCCGAAAGGTCGTTGAGAGCGACGCTGAGCGCGCCGAGCGCCATCGGGCAAACATCGGGGCAGGTCGCAAAGCCGAAATAGACGATCATCACCCGCCCGCGGAAATCTTCGTCCGCGGTCGGCTTTCCGTTCTGATCGATCAGCGCGAAATCGCTTGAGAACTGGTCGGAAAGCTGGATCACCGCATCGGCCGGCACGTCGACCTTGGCGCCGCCCGAACAGGCCGCGAGCAGCGCCGCCGCAAGGAGTCCCCAGGTCTTCCCCAGGATTTTCAACATGGTCCGCCCTCGCGCTTTGCGGTAGATCGTTCATAACAGATTTGAGAAGGGATCGCGCCGCGCTTTGACGCCGCATACGCTCGCCGCCGAATCAGCCGTCCAGAGCCTTAGAGGCCCTGTCCGTCTCAGAACGCTGACGACCTTGCGCTGGCTCGCGGTCGCCGGCCAGACCTCGGCGGTGCTCGTGGTGCATTTCGGGCTCGGCTTTCCGGCCCCGCTCGGTCTCTGCCTCGGCGTCATCGCGGCGAGCGCCTGGCTCAATCTTTTCGTCAGCCTGAGATTTTCCCCGCAGCGTTTTCTCAGCGACCGCGAGGCGGCGGGCTATATCGCCTTCGACATCGCGCAGCTTTGCGCGCTCCTCTTCCTCACCGGCGGGCTGCAAAACCCCTTTGCGGCGCTCATTCTCGCGCCGGTGACGATCGCGGCGAGCGTCTTGCCCTTGCGCCTTACCGTGACGATCGGCGCGCTCGCCATTCTCGGCATCAGCGTCATCGGGCTTGAGAGCCTGCCGCTTCCCTGGCGCGCCGGAGAGACGATCGCAATGCCGCGCATCTATATCGCCGGCGTCTGGTCGGCGCTCAGTTTTTCGGTCGCCTTCTTCGCGGCTTATGCGCATCGGATCGCGGCCGAGTCGGCGCAGATGCGCAGCGCTCTTGCCGCCTCGCAGCTTGTCCTTGCGCGCGAAGAGCGCCTCGCCGCGCTTGGGGGGCTCGCTGCGGCCGCCGCCCATGAGCTCGGCACGCCCCTTGCGACGATCCAGGTCACGGCGACCGAAATGGCCGACGAGCTCAAGGGCCAGGGCCTCCTCGAAGAGGACGCAAGGCTCCTTGTCTCTCAGGCGCGCCGCTGCCGCGAAATCCTCTCGCGTCTCTCAAGCCGCGGCGAGGAGGGCGATGCGATGCTCGACCGCATCACCATTGACGGGCTGATGCGCGAGGCCGCCGCGCCTTTCGTCGACCGGCCGCGCGGTCCCGCCGTCATCTTTGAATCGATCGGCGAGACGCCGCCGCCGATCTTGCGCCGCCGTCCGGAAATCCTCTATGGCCTCAGAAATCTCGTGGAGAACGCGGCCGCTTTCGCCGCATCGAAGGTGCTTGTCGTGGCGCGCTGGACGGAACAGGACCTCACCATTTCCATTCACGACGACGGCCCCGGCTTTTCGCCCGAGATCTTGACCCGGCTCGGCGAGCCCTATGTCAGCCAGCGCGGGCGGTCGCGAACGGCGGCGGGGCGCAAATCGGGGCTCGGCCTCGGCTTTTTCATCGCCAAGACCCTGCTGGAGCGCAGCGGTGCGCGCGTCCTTTTCGACAATCGCCTCTGGGCCGATGGCGGCGAGGGCGCCTGGGTCTCGGCCGCCTGGCCGCTTTCGGCGCTCGCGGCTGACCCTATCAGTTGAAGGAGACGGCGGATTTGCGCCATGATTGGGCCATGACGGACACAGACAGCGATGCGCCCGCCGCGCCGGTCGTCGACGGCGCGAGCCTCCTTATTGTCGATGACGATGAGGCCTTCCGGCTGCGGCTCGGCCGGGCGATGGAAAAGCGCGGCTTCCGGCCCGCCCTCGCCGGCGGCGTCAAGGAAGCGATCAGGCTGGCGAAGGCCGATCCGCCCGATTTCGCCGTCGTCGATCTGCGCCTGGAAGACGGCGACGGACTCGAAGTCGTCAATGCGATCCACGAGATCAGGGAGGATTGCCGCGTCGTCATGCTGACGGGCTACGGCAATATCGCAACCGCCGTCGCGGCGGTGAAAGCCGGCGCGCTCGACTATCTCTCAAAGCCGGCCGACGCCGACGACGTCGCCAAGGCGCTTCTCGCCAAGAGCGGCGGGCGGCCCGAGCCGCCCGAAAATCCGATGTCCGCCGACCGGGTGCGCTGGGAGCATATCCAGCGCGTCTATGAGCTCTGCAATCACAATGTCTCGGAAACCGCGCGCCGGCTCGGCATGCATCGGCGGACGTTGCAGCGGATCTTGGCCAAGCGCGCGCCGAAATAGCGCCCGCCCGAGCCGCGCGCGCGACCGGGCGAGGCGCTAAAGCTTGACCGCCCTCCGGCAGGCGGCAAATCTCGCGGCCGAAAAGATTTAGTCTCACGGTTCTTCTCAAAAAGGATGAGGCCCATGCGTTGGACGACAGCCGCGGCGATCGCCGTCGCGATAATTTTCGCGCCCGCCGGCTTCGCGCCTGTTCGGGCCGCGAGCGACATCGATCTCGGCTTTGAAGAGTTCGCCCTCGCCAACGGCCTCCGGGTTGTCGTGCATGAGGACAGGAAGGCGCCGCTCGTCGCCGTCTCGGTCTGGTATCATGTCGGCTCGAAGGACGAGCCCGAGGGCAAGACGGGCTTCGCCCATCTTTTCGAGCATCTGATGTTCAACGGCTCGGAACATTATAATGGCGAGTGGTTCGAGCCGCTCGAAGAGGTCGGCGCGACCGATTTGAACGGCACCACCTGGTTCGACCGCACCAATTATTTCCAGACCGTGCCGACGCCGGCGCTTGAGCGCGTGCTCTGGATGGAATCGGACCGGATGGGCCATCTCCTCGGCGCGCTGACGCAAGAAAAGCTCGATGAGCAGCGCGGCGTCGTGCAAAACGAAAAGCGCCAGGGCGACAATCAGCCTTATGGGCGCGCGGAATATTCCGTGCTCGCCGGGTTGCTCCCCGCCGGCCATCCCTACAGCCACTCAACCATCGGCTCGATGGCGGATCTCGACGCCGCCTCGCTCGACGACGTCAAGGCGTGGTTTCGGGAATATTACGGCGCCGCGAACGCCGTTCTCGTTCTCGCCGGCGATATCGACGCCAGGACGGCGCGCCCGCTCGTCGAAAAATATTTCGGCGATATCGCCTCGGGTCCGCCGCTGACGCGGTCGGACGAGAACGCGCCGAAGCTCGCCGTCAACAAGCGCGAGACCATGTATGACCGCGTCCCGCAACCGCGTCTCGACCGCAATTGGGTCGCGCCCTCGCGCACGTCCCGCGAGGCCGTGCTCCTCGCCCTCGCCGCCGACATTCTCGGCGGCGGCAAAACCTCGCGCCTCTATCAGCGCCTTGTCCACGAGCTCGAAATCGCGACGAGCGCGACGGCGAGCTTGCAGGACCAGGAGCTGATGAGCATTTATTCGGTGACGGTCGACGCCAAGAGGGACGCCGATCTCGCCCGCGTCGCCGCGGAAACGGAAAGCGTCGTCGAGGCGTTTCTGGCCAAGGGGCCGACATCGGCCGAACTCGAACGCTCGAAGACGTCGATCAAGGCGATGGTTTTGCGCGGCCTTGAAAAGGTCGGCGGCTATGGCGGCAAGGCGGCCACGCTCGCCGAGGGCGCGCTCTATGCGGACGATCCGGGTTTCATCCTGACGCAGTTGAAATGGCTGGACGCGGCGACGCCCAAGGCCGTCGCCGCCGCCGCCCGCGACGTCATGACGGCCGGCTATAACGAACTCGATATTCTTCCTTTCCCGGATTATTCGACAACGCCCTCCGCGATCGACCGCGCCTCGGGCCTTCCCGCGGTCAAGACCCTGCCCGATCTCGTCTTTCCCGCCGTCGAGGAGGGCGCGCTCTCCAACGGCATGAAGGTCGTGCTCGCATCGCGGGGCGCCGCGCCGGTCGTCGAGATATCCGTGCAGTTCGACGCGGGCTACGCCGCCGACAAGGCCGACGGCGGCAAGCTCGGGGCGGCCGCCTTCACCGCCGCCATGCTCGATGAGGGAACGAAAAAGCGCAGCGCCCTCGAAATCGCCGAGGAACTTCAATCCCTCGGCGCGATCTTAAGCGCCGGATCGACGCTCGATTCGACCGCCGTTTCGATGTCGGCCCTGAAAGAAAATCTCGGTCCCTCGCTCGATCTCCTCGCCGATGTCCTGCGGAATCCCGCCTTCGACGCGACCGAGATGGATAAGCTCCGCACCCGCTGGATCGCCGGCATCGCGCAAGAAAAAGCCAATCCGGCGACGCTCGCGATGCGCCTCCTTCCGCCTCTTCTTTATGGCGAGGACCACCCTTACGGCGCGCCGTTCACCGGTTCGGGCACCGAGGAGTCGATCAAGGCGCTGACGCGCGAGGACATGGCGCATTTTCACGAAACCTGGCTGCGCCCCGACAACGCCTCGATCTTCGTCGTCGGCGACACGACGATGGCGGAGATGAAGCCGCTGCTTGAGCGCGCCTTCGGCGCCTGGCGCGCGCCCGCCGCGAACGTTCCTTCGAAAAACATCGCGACCGTCGCGCGGGGAAAAGGCCGCGTCATCCTCGTCGACAAGCCGGGCGCGCCGCAAAGCCTGATCCTCGCCGGCGACATCGCGCCGCCGGGCGATGCGCCGAATATTGTGGCGATTTCGGCGATGAACGACGTTCTTGGCGGCCAGTTCAGCGCGCGCGTGAATATGAATTTGCGCGAGGACAAGCATTGGGCCTACGGCGCCTACACCTATCTCGCCGGCGCGAAAGGCCAGCGGCCCTTCCTCGTGCGCGCGCCGGTGCAGACCGACAAGACCAAGGAATCGATAGCGGAATTGTTGAGGGAGCTGAAGGCGATCAAATCGACGAGGCCGCCGACCGAAGCGGAGTTGCGCCGCGTCACATTCAACAATGTGCGCTCATTGCCGGGGGAGTACGAGACCTCGCGCGACGTCCTCGGCAGCCTGATGTCGAGCGCCGTCTATGGGCGGCCGTGGAACTATCCCGAAACCCTGAAGGCCCGCTATGAAAGTCTTGACCGGGCCGCGCTCATCGCGGCGGCGGCCGAGGTCCTGCATCCCGAAAGCCTCGTCTGGATCGTTATCGGCGACCGCGAAAAGATCGAGGCGGGCGTGCGCTCGCTCAATCTCGGACCGATCGAGATCAAGAGCATGAGCGAGTTGTGATGCGCCTCTGTTATCTCTGGGCCGCGCCGAGCGCGGAACCCGGGATCCAGCCTGACTGACTCAGCGCCTAGGGCGCGCGCGCGAAAAATCGTCGTCCTCGCAAACGCTCTCTTGCGCGCTAATTTGAAGTTCGTTTCAGAGCCTGCCGCGAATTATGGAACGACCTTCAAATCCGCCGCGCTAGCGATTTGGCGCTTCTTCCTCACAGGTCGCCCGACGGCAGGCAAGGGCGTCAAGGATGAGGTCGACCACCTCGTCGAGTTCGGCCGAGAGGGCGTCGAAATCGCCTTCAAAGAAGACTGCGGGGCTCGTAAAGCGAAAAACCGTGTCCTGAATGATCTTGGCGAAATGATCGTAGTCGGCTTGCGGAAAGACCCCAGCCGCCGCGCCGTTCCGCAGCAGCTTGGCGATGAGATCCCCCTCGGCCATCTCCCATTCGACGGCCAGTTCCGGCCGTTCGTTGAGGATCGCCGCCGAAAGCTCAAAGGCCTTCGGTCGGTCGTGAAAGCGCTCATAGGCGAGCTTGAATTTCGTCTTCAGAAGAGCGCGCAATTGCTCCGGCGGGGTAAGGCCGTCCGCCGCGGCCGCCGCGGCGAGTTCGGCCATCTGAACCCGGCGAAGCGCCCTGACAAAAGCCTCGGCGATATCAAGCTTGGCGGGGAAATAGCGGTAAACATTGCCGGTGGACATATTGCAGTCCTTGGCGATCTCCGACATCGTCGTCTTGCCATAGCCGTAATGCAGGAAGCGCCGGCTGGCGGCTTCGAGGATCTTCTTGGCGGTTTCATCCAATAGTTCCGTCGGCATTTTCCGCGGGCTTTTTATTTTCTGATGGCTTTATAAACCATTCACCGTTCAGAATGAAGAAACAATGAGCGCGCCCTTCAAAACCCTTTCGGTCATTGGCGGCGGCGCTTGGGGAACGGCGCTCGCCCAGCTCGCCGCTTTCAACGGGGCGCGCACGACGCTCTGGGCGCGCGAGCCCGAAGTCGCCGCGGCGGTCGCCCTCAAGCGGGAGAACACGGTCTTCCTGCCCGGGGTTCGGCTGCATGAGGGAATTTCCGCGACCGCGATCCTGCAAGAGGCGGCGGCGGCCGAGGCCTTCCTCCTTGCCGCGCCGGCGCAGCATACGCGCGCCATCGCCGCGGCGGTCGGGCCGCTCGCCCGCCGCGGCGCGGCGGTCGCCCTTTGCTCGAAGGGCGTCGAACGGGAAACGGGTCTTCTTCTGACGGAAGTGCTCCAAGCGGCTTGGCCGACGGCGCGGCCGGCCGTCCTGTCGGGCCCGAGCTTTGCGCGGGATGTCGCGCGCGGCCTGCCGACGGCGGTGACGCTCGCCTGCCCGGACCGCGATCTCGGCGCGCGCTGGCTCGCGACGCTCGGCGCGCCACATTTCCGGCCCTATCTGTCGGACGATCTTGTCGGCGCCGAGCTTGGCGGCGCGGTCAAGAATGTGCTCGCCATCGCGGCGGGCGTCGTCGAGGGCAGGCGTTTCGGCGACAGCGCGCGGGCGGCGGTGATCGCCCGCGGTTTCGCCGAGTTCCAACGGCTCGGTCTTGCCCTCGGCGCGCGGCGCGAGACGATGGCGGGCCTGTCCGGCCTCGGCGATCTCATCCTCACGGCGACCTCCCGCCAGTCGCGAAACATGGCGCTCGGCGCGGCCCTCGGCGAGGGAAAGCCGATCGCCGAGGCGCTCGCCGGCCAGAACGCGGTCGTCGAAGGCGCGGCGACCGCGCCGGCGCTCGTCACGCTGGCGAAGAAAGCCCGCGTCGACATGCCGATTGCGAACGCCGTCGCCGATCTCGTCTCCGGCGCCCGGCGCGTCGACGAGGTTGTCGCCGACCTCCTCGCCCGGCCGTTTCGGGAGGAGAACGACTAGAGCAGTTTAGCTGATCTGCGATTCAGCTAAACCGCTCCAGCTTATTGTTGTCGCGCGTTTTCTGACGGAAAGCCGGACCCACCTTTCCTAAAAACGCTCTAATGCGTCCAGGCGCGTCAGCGCAGCGTGTCGCTGTCGAGATCGAGCGCGTCGATCGGGATGCGCTCGGCCTGCGGCCTCATCGCTCTTAGCCCCTCGAAGAACCGGTCGGCGTCCCCGACAATGACGAGGCTCGCTTTCGCCGGGTCGAAATGGCGGGCCGCCTTGCACGCCGCCGCCGGCGTCACCGCCTCGATCGCCGCCGCATGAGTCCTCAGGCGCTTCGGCGGCAAATCGAACGAAGCGAGCGCAGCGATTTCGCCGGCGAGGCCCGCGCTCGTCTCGACATTGCGTGCAAAGGCGCCGGCCATCGCCGCTTTTCTCGCCTCGATCTCGGCCTCGGCGGGCGCTTCCTTTGCGAGGCGGCCGAATTCGCGCGCCATCAGGCCGGCGACTTCGAGCGCCGCGTCGTCCCGCGTTTGCGCGCTGGCGATCAGCGGCGCCGCGAAGCGACGCTGGGCCAAGCGCGCGCCGGCGCCGTAAGAGAGCCCGCGCCGAACCCGGATCTCCATATTGAGCCGGGCCGAGTAGCCGCCGCCCAGCACATTCGCCGCGACGGCGGCGGGGAAATAGTCCTCGTCGGTTCGCGCGACGGCGACGACGCCATAATAGACCGCCGCCTGGCCGGCTTCAGGCAGATCGACGGCGATGACGCGGGCGGGGCGGGGGGCGGGCGCGCCCCGCGCGGCGGGGCGCGCCGCGCGCGGCTTCCTCCAATCGCCGAAATGGCGCTCGGCGAGGGCAAAACCCTCCGCCGCCGAAATCCCGCCGGCGATGACGAGCACGGCGTTGTCGGGGCGCCAGTAAGCGGCGTGAAACGCGGCCGCGCGCCGTCCGTCGATCGCTTCAAGGCTCGCCGGCGAGGCGACGCCGCCATAGGGCGCCGCGCCGTAAAGCGCGCGGGCGAGGACGCGCGCGGCGACGCCCGACGGCTCGCTCAAGGCGACCGAGAGGTCGTCGAGCGCCTGCTGGCGGACGCGGTCCGTCTCCTCCTCCGCGAAAACGGGATTGCGAGCGACATCGGCGAGCAGCGCGAACGCCTCGCCCGCGCGGTCGGCGCGCGTTTGCAGCGAGGCCGAGGCGCTGTCGATATCGGCGCCGGCCGAAAGGCTCGCGCCGAGCGCTTCGACCGCGCGGGCGATCTCGGTCGCGCTGCGCGTCGTCGTCCCCTTGGTCAAGAGCTCTGCGGCGATGTCGGCGAGCCCGGCGCGCCCCGGCGGGTCGGCGCTCGCGCCGCCGGCGACGCGAAGATCGGCGCTGATGAGCGGCGTCTCCGGCGCCGTCGCGACGATCACTTTAAGGCCGTTTGAAAGCTTCTTTTTCGCGGTCGCCGGGATGCGCGGGAGGACGGGCTTTCCCGCCGCCGGCGCGAGGGCGCGCGCGCCCTCCGGGGCGAGCGCGTGAGCCGGAATTTCCGTCAGCGGAATATCGAGACGGCGCGCGACGATCGACGGCGAGGTTGCGATGACGTCGGCGCGGCCGTCCGCAGGGCGCGCCGCCTCGGGGAGATAGCGCAGGACGACGCGCGCGCGGGGGTCGAAAAGCGCGGACGCGACGCGCTGGACATCCGCCGCCGTGACGGTCTGCGCCTCGTCGAGGAGCTTGTCCGAATAGCGGGGATCGTCATAGCGCAGGATCGAGTCGGCGAGTTCGAAAGCGCGACCGAACGCCGTCTCGCGGCCTTCGAGCGTCTCCATCAGGATCTCGTTCTTCGCCTCGTCGAGTTCGGCGGGGCGCGGCGGCGCGGCGCGCAGCTTTTCAAGCTCGGCCGCAAGGCTTTGAAGCCCTTCCTCGACGGACCGGCCTTCGCTGAGTATGGCGCCGAGCGAGAAGGCGCCCGGATCCGTCGTCGCCTCGAACAGCGTAAACACCTCCGCCGCGACCTGCTGCTCATAAACGAGCGCCTGATAGAGCCGCGAGCTTTCGCCGCGCGCGAGAATCGCATCGAGCACCCGCAAGGCGGCAAGATCGGGATGACGCGCCGCGAATTGCGGATAGGAAACGAGAAGCGCCGGCAAAGGCGCGTTCGGCGCATAGGTCGTGAAGTCCAGCGGCGCCGTCCGCGCCGGCTCGACCGCCTCGACGCGCGGAATCGGCCGCGCCGGCGTCGCCAGCGGGCCGAAATATTTGTCGACCCAGCGGTCGAGATCCTTGTCCTTGAAATTGCCGGCGACGACGAGGACCGCATTGTCGGGACGGTAATAGGCGGCGTGAAAGGCGCGGACATCGGCGAGCGTCGCCGCGTCGAGATCCTCGATCGAGCCGATGCCCGGCCGCCCGTAAGGATGCACCGTGAAATTCGCCTGCGCGGCGTAGAGGCCGAAGAGCCGGCCATAGGGCGCGGCGAGAATGCGCTGGCGCAATTCTTCTTTGACGACGTCGCGCTCGGCGTTGAAGGTCGCCTCGTCGACGACGAGAGAGCCCATGCGCTCGGCCTCGGCCCACAGAACGCGTTCGAGATGATGGGCTGGAACGACCTCATAATAGTTCGTGAAGTCGTCATAGGTCGAGGCGTTGTTGAACCCGCCGACATCTTCGGTCAGCCGGTCGAAGGTCTCGGGCGGCATGTTGCGCGTCGCCTTGAACATGATGTGCTCGAAGAGATGCGCAAAGCCGGAGCGCCCGGCGGGATCGTCCTTCGAGCCGACCTTGTACCAGACATGAACGGCGACGGTCGCGGTCGATGCGTCGGGCATCGCATAGACCTTGAGCCCGTTGGCGAGCCTGCGCTCCCGAAAGACGAGCGGCTCGAAGACGGGGGCCGCGCCCCGCGTCCGGTTTTCAGCGGGGTCCTTCGGCTTGGCGGCGGCGATCGTCATCAGAACCCATTTCATGGCCGGCGCCGTTGTAAGGCGGATGGCGTCAAGCGCAATCCGCCGCCGGTGATTGTCGCCGATATGGCCGGAATTTTCCACATGACATTGGCGGCGGGTTCGGATGAGACTTGAATGCGGAAAGCGGCGTCACCAGCGCCAAGCGAGGACATACGCATGAGACAATGGAAAATCGGGGCGGCGACCGTCACCAAAATCGTCGAATCCGAGATGACCCTCGGTCCGGATTTCGTGATGCCCCGGGCGACGGCTGCGGCGGTGAAGCGCATTCCCTGGCTGAAGCCGCCTTTCGTGACCGATGACGGCGAGCTGGTCATGAGCTTTCACGCCTTGGTCATCGAAACCCCGGACCGCCGCATCGTCGTCGATACATGCGTCGGCAATGACAAACCGCGCCCGGCCATCCCCGCATGGGATAATCTTCAGGGGCCGTTCTTGCGGGACCTCGAAGCGGCCGGGTTCAAACGCGAGTCGATCGACACCGTCCTGTGCACGCATTTGCATATGGATCATGTCGGCTGGAACACCATGCTCGACGGCGGCGAATGGACGCCGACCTTTCCTAAAGCGCGCTATTTGATGGCGGAAAAGGAATTCGAGCACTGGCGCGCTCAGGACGAGGATTCCATGCACCAGGCCGTCTTTGAAGATTCGGTGCGTCCTGTTTTCGACGCCGGCCTTGTCGATTTGATTCCCCTGGAGCACGAAATCTGCGCCGAGGTCAGATTGCTGCCGACCCTTGGGCACACCCCCGGCCATGTCAGCGTCTTGATCCAATCCAAAGGCGAACAAGCGCTGATCACCGGGGATTTCGTCCACCATCCCTGCCAGATGGCGCATGTGGACTGGTCGACGGCCGTCGATTTTGATCCTGAAGCGTCCATAAAAACCCGCCGGTCGGTGTTCGAACATTTCGCGGAGACGCCGACCTTGATCATCGGCGCCCATTTTGCGGGTCCGACAGCGGGCCGGTTGAGGCGGGACGGCGACGCCTATCGGCTGGAAGTCTAGATCATACGGCGATCAATCCGAGTTAAGAGCCCCGCGGCCCATCCTTCGATCTGGGGAAAGAAACCTGCCTGCGCGCGGCCGATGTCACTGGCCGGTCATCGTCGCGTCAACAAAACGTCGCAGTCTTGGCGCAAGAGGCTGCACGGTTGTTGCGTATCAAGAGTCCGCCCCGGCGCGCCTTCCGCGAGCGTCCGTCCGAAAGGCGCGCCGGCGCCCTCTCTCCCGAACCGCTCCAGACGGGGAGCCTCAACAGCTTGTCCCGATTTTCGCCGGCCCGATTTTCGCCGGGATGAGCGGCTGTTGAGCTGCTTTCATGATTCCAATTCAGCGCGCGCGGTTCTAAGCGGGCCGATGAAGCGCAGATTTCCTGACTTATTATGTAGCATAATTCGCCAATTTTGCCCTACATATTTACGAATGAACATTTTAAAAAATATTCATTGACCTTTGTGCAGTGCAGTATTATCTTGCGCCTGTAACACGACGACGCCTCGGAAAATGCGCCGGAGAAAGCGCGCGCCGGGGTCGCGCCAAAGCATGAAAAGAGAGAACAGCCATGAACAATTTCGCGACCGTTGCCCTGCAAATCGCCGTCAGCATCAGCCTCGCCGCCCTTGCGAGCGCGGCGCTCTACGCCTTCACCGACTTCGCGACACGCGCCGTCGTCGTCTAGGCGACTGAAACCCCAGAAGCCGGGTCGGCCGTCCATCTCAACGCCCTAGAGAGACGGGTTTCCTCCCAGCGGTCCGGCTTGCCCAGAAGGCGCGGAAGCGGCCCCGCTTCCGCGCCTTTCCCTTGCGGCGCAGCGTTCTGGCGGCGCAGCGTTCTGGTTTCGGGGCCTAGATCATACGGCGATCGATCCGAGTTAAGAGCCCCGCGGCCCATCCCCCGCGGCCCATCCTTCGTGACGGCGCTTCGCGCGCCTCCTCAGGATGAGGCCCGTTTTCTTTGCAAGAAGGGAAAGCCGCATCCTGAGGAGCGCCGAAGGCGCGTCACGAAGGACTGAGGAGCGCCGAAGGCGCGTTGCGAAGGATGGGCCGCGCGCGCGCCGATCGCGATGAAGCGCTCGCCCGCGCTAGGCTTTCGGGGTTTAGGCTTTCGGGCCTTTGCGCCCGCCGCCATGCGCGCGGCCCGGCGGCGGCTCGGCGAGCGGCCTGCGGGCGCGCGGCGCGAAGGCGAGCGCGGCGGCGGGCGTCGGGGCGAGCCCCGCGGCGACGCGTTCCGCCCCCGCCCAGGCGATCATCGCCCCGTTATCCGTGCAATATTTTGGCGGCGGAACGATCAGCCGCCAGCCGCGCTCTTTTGCGACGGTCGCAAGCGCGCGCCGGATCGCGCCATTCGCGGCGACCCCGCCGGCGACGACAAGACGCGGATTGTCTCCGAAATCCGCCTCGACAAGCGCCATCGCCCGCCGCGTTCGCGCCGCAAGATGACGGGCGAGCGTCGCCTGGAAAGACGCGGCGAGGTCGGCGATGTCCTGGCCCGACGGCGCGGAAAGCGCTTCCGCGGCGAGCCGGACCGCGGTCTTCAGCCCGGCGAGCGAGAAGTCGCAGCCCTCTCGCCGGGCGAGGGGTTCGGGGAGATTGAAGCGGCCGGCGCGCCCGTCCGCTGCGGCGCGCTCGACCATCGGTCCGCCGGGCTGGCCGAGACCTAAAAGCTTCGCGGTCTTGTCGAAGGCTTCGCCGGCGGCGTCGTCGACGGTCGCGCCGAGGCGGCGGTAGCGCCCGACGCCGTCGACGCGCAAAAGCTGGGTATGCCCGCCGGATATGAGAAGAAGCAGATAGGGAAAATCCGCCGCCTCGGTCATCCTCGCCGACAGCGCATGGCCTTCGAGGTGGTTGATTGGGATGACCGCGAGGCCATGCGCGAGCGCCAGCGCCTTCGCCGTCGTCAGCCCGACCATGACGGCGCCGATCAGGCCCGGCCCCGCCGTCGCCGCGACAAGGTCGAGAGCGCGATAGGCATGGCCTGATTGTTCACTGGCTTGCGCAATGACATGGTCGATCAGCTCGACATGGCTGCGGGCCGCGATTTCGGGGACGACGCCGCCATAGGGTCGATGGCGTTCGAGTTCGGTCGCCACCACATTGGAGAGAATTTGACAGGATCCGTCGTCCCGCCGGCGTATGACCGCCGCCGCCGTGTCGTCGCAGCTAGTCTCAACGCCGAGAACGAGGCTCATTACCGTGCATCAAGAGAGATCGGACGGCATTTGCAAGACCCAAGTCATCGTCACCCGGCCGGCGCCGGACGGCGAGGCTTTCGCGCGCGCGCTCGAAGCGGCGGGGATGAGCGCGATCCTTTCGCCGGTGATCGAGATCGTCCCTCGCGAGGAGCGCCCCGCGCTCGACGGCGTCGCGGCGATCGCCTTCACCTCGGCGAACGGGGCGCGCGCCTTCGCCCGAAACGCGGCGGCGCCCCCTATTCCCGCCTTCGCGGTCGGCGCGATGACCGCCGCCGCGGCGCGCGCGGCGGGCTTTGACGAGGTTCATGCGGCGACGGGCGACGTCGCCGGTCTCGCCCGGCTCATCGCCGCCCATCGGCCGGCGGGCGACGTTCTTCATATTTGCGGCGACGATCGCGCCGGCGATCTTGCAGGGCTGCTGGCAGAAGCGGGATTGGCGGCGCGGCGCCTCGTTCTTTACAAGGCGAAGCCGGCCGAGGGTCTGTCGCCGGCGGCGCTAAGGGCGATTGGCGCCGGCGCGGCCGATTATGTCGCGCTCTTTTCGCCGCGCAGCGCCCGGCTTTTCGTCGCGCAGGCGGCGGCGGCGGGCCTTGTCGAGCGGCTGTCGACGCTCCACGCGGCCTGTCTCAGCGAGGCCGTCGCCGCCGCGGCGCGCGCGCCTTTCCGCTCATTTGTCATTCCGGCGGAGCGGACGGCCGCAAGCATGATCGCCCGCCTCCGGCGCTGAGCGAGCGCGCTGCGATTCGTCGGCGTTCCGTGATAAGGAGGCGTCATGTCCGAGACTGAATCCGAGCCTGAAAAACCGAACGCCGCCGAACCCGTCGAGGCGGAGATCCTCGACGCTGAATTCACCGAAAAGCCCGGCTCGCCGCCGCCTCGGCCCGAAAGGCCGCGGCTTTTCGGCGTGACCTCGCCGTTTTCTCCCGGCCTCACGCTTTTTGCCGGCTTCGCCGGACTTGTCGCCCTTGTCCTGATTGCGTTCTTCCTTTGGCGCGGCGCGCAGGCCGTGGACGCAAGGCCCGCCGCCCAAGAGGCGAAAAAGAACGCGGCCGCCATCGAGGCGAAACAAGCCCCGCCGGCCGCGCCCGCCGCGCCTGCCGTCGAAGAGACAAGGCCCCTCTCCCCGCCTGACCGCGGCAAGATCGCCAACGCCGTTCCGGCGGACGCCAAAACCGCCGCCGCCGATCTTCCGCCCGCCGGCGCGGACGAAGCGCCGGCCTCCGCCGCGGGCTTGCCGCCGCCGCCGCCGGGCGCGGCGAATGCGGCCATGCAGCGCTCGGCGAAAGAGGCGTTGCGCGCGCTGCGTCCCGACGCCGGCGATGCGATCGATCTCGGTTCAACGCCGCCGCCGAAAGTCGAGTTCGACGTCGACGGCAAGGCGCCGGAAACCGGGAGCGAAAGCCGAAGCGCCGCGTCCGAGGCGCAGCGCGCCGAGATCGCCGCTTTGCGTGAAAGCTTCGAGCGCGCGATCGCCGCGCGCGAAGCGCGCGCCAATCAGGAGATCGCCGAATTGCGCGCGCGCGTCGAAAGCCTGCAAAACGAAGCGCAGAATCGCGCGGCTTACGGACCCGCCGCCGCGATCGCTTTTGCCGACATGCAACGCGCCGCGACGAAGGGCGCTCCCTATGCGGATGAGCTCGATCGGCTCGCGCGCCTCGCGCCCGGGGCGGGCGCGCTCGACCGCCTGCGCAAAAACGCCGCCATCGGCGCGCCGACGCTCGCGGCGTTGAAAGAGCGTTTCGATCCTGCGGCCCGCGCCGCGCTCGCCGCGGCGGCCCGCGAGAAAGCGACCGGCTGGTTTTCGCAGCTTCTTGCGCGCTTTCATCAGCTCGTCAGCGTCAGGCCGGCGGGCCCGCGCGCCGGATCGGCGCCCGCCGCGATCATATCGCGCGCCGAGGCGGCGCTTTCCCGCGACGACCTTGACGGCGCGATCGGCGAAATCGCCTCGCTTGACGGCGCCGCCGCCGCAGAATTTGCGTCATGGCTTCAGGACGCGCGCGCGCGCGCCGAGATCGACGAAGCGCTCGCCGCCGAAAGCCAGCGCCTTAGAACCGAGTTGCAAAACTGATGATCCGCATCCTCATTTTCATCCCGGCGGTCGTATTCGTCGCGGCGACGGTCACGATCCTTCTCGGCGTCGGCGGTCTTATTCAAGCAGAGGCTTTTGGCGCCAAGATCACGCTGCATGCCGGTTTCGCCGCCGCCATTGTGATCGCGCTGTTCGTCCTTGCGATCTATGCGACGAGCTGGGTGAAGGATCTCATCGCCCTGCCGGCGAAGATCGAGGCGGAAGCGCGCGAAGCGCATCACAGGCGGGGCGTCGAGGCGGTGACGCGCGGGCTTGAGGCGGTCGCCGTCGGCGACGCCGCCGACGCCCAGCACCATGCCCGCGTCGCGCGCCGTCACCTCGACGATTCCTCGCTGACGCGGTTCTTGACCGCGCAGGCCGCCGAGCTCGCCGGCGACTCGCGTTCGGCGGCGGAAGACTTCGGCGCGATGCTTGATCATCCGGAGACGGAGTTTTTGGGCCTGCGCGGGCTCTATCTTCTCGCCGAGCGGGCCGGAGACAAGCCCCGCGCCCGCGAATTCGCCGAGCGCGCTTTTCGCCTGCGGCCGAACGCGGCCTGGGCCTTTCGGTCGGTCGTCGAGCTCGGGCTTGAGCGCGGCGCCTGGCGCGAAACGGGCGAGGCGATCGAGATGGGCGCGAAGAACGGCGCCGTCGCGCCCGACAAGGCGCGCCGCGCCGAGGCGGCGCTTCTTGCGGCCAACGCCTACGCCGCCGCCGCGACGGGCGATATCGGCGTCGCGCTCGACGAGGCGGAAAGGGCGGCGAAACTTGCGCCCGCGCTTGCGCCCGCCGCCGTCCTCGCCGCGCGGCTTCACGCCGAGGCCGGCCGGCGCGCGCGCGCCGCAAAGCTTTTGGAAGCGGCGTTTGCGGAAGCGCCGCATCCGGCGCTCGTCGAAGCGCATGAACGGCTCTACAGGCAGGAAACGGACGATCGCCGCGCCGAACGTCTTCGCCGGATCGCGGCCCGCCGTCCGACGGCGCGCGCGGCGAAGCGCGCCGAGGCCCGCGCCGCGCTCATTCTCGGCGAGCACAAAGAGGCGATTTCGATTCTCGAACCGCTGCTCCTCGAAACGGCGAGTCCGGCCGATTTCGCGCTGATGGCGGAAGCGGCCGCCGCCGGCAAAAGCGGCGCGGAGGCTGATGCTGCGGCGCGGCCTTGGCTCTTGCGCGCGGCCGCCGCGCGCCGCGACCCGACGCCCGGCGCCGACGGCGAATTTCACTTCACCCGCGAAGGCTGGGCGCGGCTCGTCAAGGAATTCATGGAGCACGGGCGGCTCGCGCCGCCGCCGCTTGAGGAGGCGCCGCCGGGGCTCTCCGAAGACGACCGGCTTCTCCTTGCCGCGCCGGCTGTCGTCGAGGACGCCCGCGCCGGACGGCTCATCGAGGCGCCGGCGGCGGCCGATGCGCCGACTGATCCGGGTTCGGAGGAAAAAGACGACGACGCTCAGTCCGAAGCCGCCGCCCGCGCCGTCGCCGCGGCGGGCGCCGTCAGCTAGAACGCATTCCGCAACGCGGAAGCCGGTTTTCGGAGCCAATGCGCGACAAAGCAAAAATCTAGAATGTTCCCTGACCCCGCGTTTCGGGGAAATGCTCTAGATCATACGGCGATCAATCCGAGTTAAGAGCCCCGCGGCCCATCCTTCGTGACGGCGCTTCGCGCCTCCTCAGGATGAGGCCCGTTTTCTTTGCAAGAAGGGAAAGCCTCATCCTGAGGAGCGGGCGAAGCCCGCGTCACGAAGGATGGGCCGCGCGCGCGCCGATCGCGATGAAGCGCTCGCCGCGCTAGCGCGTCCGGTAGCGGGCGGCGCGCCTTGCGGGTCTGAAAGAGGGCGCGGCCTTTTCGCGATAGGTTTCGACCGCGCCTTCGTCCTTCTCCGTCCGCAGGGCAAGAAGGCTCTTGTCGCCCGCCGCCCCGGCCGCCTCATTCGCGACATACCAGGCGGCGACGACAATGAGGCACAAAAGGGCGCCGGCGAAAAGGAGCGTATCCATAGAAGGCTTGGTGCAAACCGCGCGCCAGATCGCAACGCCGCGCCGGCCGAACGACGCCAGCCTTTGTAGGCAAACCGCCGCAAATCGGCCTAAGGTCCGGCGCGCCGGCTCGGGGAGATTTTCATGAGCTACCGTGGAAGATGGGCGCTCGTCACCGGGGCGTCTTCAGGCCTCGGCGCGCAATTTGCGCGGGCTCTCGCCGCGCGCGGCGCCAATGTCGCGGCGACGGCGCGTCGTCAGAGCCGTCTTGAGGCGCTTGTCGCCGATCTTCGCCGCGATCACGCGGTCGAAGCACGGGCGGTCGTCGCCGATCTCGCCGATCCCGCCGCGCCCGAAAAAGTGATGGCCGCGCTTGCCGACGCCGCGCCGGACATTCTTGTCAACAATGCCGGCTACGGCCTTTCCGGCCATTTC
>JBFXBB010000009.1:0-20970 GCA_050183685.1 Amphiplicatus sp. | reverse complement strand
CCCGCCATTGCAGCAAGCAAGGCGAGGCCTTACATCGGCGGCGATGGCCAAGACCGCTCTTCTTTCTTCCCGCGCCGTCGTCAAAGTGGGCGGCGCCGATGCGCGCGCTTTTCTCAATGGCCTTCTGACGGCGGACGCGCCCGAGCCCGGCAAGGCCCGCTTCGGCGCGCTCTTGACGCCGCAGGGAAAGATTCTTTTCGACATGGTGATGGCCGCGCGCGAGGGCGAGGTCTTTCTCGATTGCCGCGCGGAGGCGGCCGAGGCCCTCGTCAAGCGCCTGACGCTTTACCGGCTGCGCGCCAAGGCGACGATCGAACGGCTTCCCGATTGGGCCGTCGGCGTCGCCGTCGGCGGCGATTTCGACGCCGACGAAAGGGACGTGCTCTGCTTCCACGATCCGCGCTGGCTGGGTCTCGGCCAGCGCCTCATCGGGCCGCGGCCGGCCGTCGAACGCGCCTTGCGGAAGGGCGAGCCGGCGCGCGAGGCCGATTATGAGGCGCTGCGCATCGGCCTGGGCGCGCCCGAATTCGGCAGCGATTTCGGCGCCGACGAGGTTTTCCTGCTCGACGTGAATTACGACGCGCTTCAGGGCGTCGATTACAAAAAAGGGTGTTTCATCGGACAGGAAGTCACGAGCCGCATGAAACGCAAGGGCGAGGCGCGCCGCCGGGTCTTGCGCGTCTCCTTCGAAGGCGCGCCGCCCGCGAAAGGCGCGCCCGTGACGGCCGGCGCTTCGCAGCTCGGAGCAATCATGTCGGGCGCGGAGGGCGTCGCGCTCGCCCTGATCCGTCTCGACCGGCTGACGGCCGCGCAACAGGCCGAAGCGGCGATCATGGCTGACGGCCAGCCCTTGCGCATCGATATTCCGGCCTATCTGGAAGACGGCTAAGATGCGGACGAAGGGGATTGCCGCCTGCGGCTGGGCGCCGGAAGACGACGCGCTCTATCGCCGCTATCACGACGAGGAATGGGGCGCGCCGGAGCGCGACGACCGCGCGCTTTTCGAAAAGCTCATTCTCGACGGCTTTCAGGCGGGCCTTTCCTGGCGGACGATCCTCTATAAGCGCGAAAATTTTCGCCGCGCCTTTGACGGCTTCGATCCGGAAAAGATCGCGCGGTATACGCCGAGGAAAATCGAAAAACTGATGCAGGATGAGGGGATCATCCGTTCGGAAACGAAAATCCGCGCCGCGATCGGCAATGCGCGGGCCTATCTCGACGTGATGGAGGCCCGCGCCGACGGTTTTTCGGGGCTGCTTTGGGCGTTTGTCGGCGGCAAGCCCATCGTCAACCGGCTCGACCATTACAAAAAGGCGCCGCCGAAGACGAAGGAAAGCGAGGCGATGTCGAAGGCGTTAAAGCGTCTCGGCTTCAAATTCGTCGGCCCGGTCATCGTTTACGCCTTCATGCAGGCGACCGGCATGGTCAATGATCATGAGCTGAAATGCCCGCGCCACAAGGCCGTGCAGCGCCTTTAAGGCGGCGGGGCTCCGATTGAAATCAGTTGCGGCGGCGCGGTTGAGCGAAAGCAGAATAACGCCCTTTCGCCCCAACCGCGCTATTTCTTCTTATGCGTCACCGTCAGCGCCAAAAGATCGGGGACGGCCTGCGGCCCTGCTTGCGCGGCGGCCGCGATCTCCGCGAAAGGGACGGGCGCGGCCGGCGCGGCGGCGATTTCGAGCGTCCCGCCTTGCGCGATGAAATTCGCCACGGCGTCGATATAGCCGGCGATTTTCGGACTCATCGCCGCCGCCTGCGCGCCCGACAGGCGAAGGAGCGCCGGCGCCGACTGGCGCAGTTCGCCCGCCGACGAGCCCATCTGCGCGGCCGAAATCTCGAACAGCGCGTCGAGCAGCTTTTCATCGGCGATCTTGAGAGCGAACCCCTTGAAGGCGCCGGCGTTCATCACCGCGTCCTTGTCGTTCGCCTCCAACGCCGCATTGATTTTTTCAAGCTCGAAGCCGGCGAGATCGAGACTGAAATTCACATCCGCGAGCCCGGTCGAATCGAAGGCCGATTTGAGGCTCGCCCCGCCGGCGCCCGCATTCCAGTCCCAGGCGAAGTCGCTCGACGCCTTGACGTCGTTAAGCCCGTGCTTCTTCAGCGCCGCGATCGCAGCTTCCTCCGTTTCCGGCAGATAGGCGGAAAAATCATATTGCTCGCCCTTGGTCGCGGCGCGGATTTTCGACGGAATGAGCCAGGTGAACTCCGTCGCCGAGATCGTCGCCTCGCTCGTGTGGCGCGCTTTTTTCCCGCCGACATAGGCGTCGACATCCGCCGCCTTCATGGTTCCGAGATTGACGAGATTTTTCGCCGTGAGCGGCGGCTTTTCCTCTTTGAGCCCATAGGCGAGAAGACCGGAGAAATCGAGCCCGCGCCATTCGAAGGACTTCACCGAGACGCGCTGATTGTCCGGCGCGATGAAGCCCTTCAAGGGCCCCGAAAAGATCAGGCCCCCGGCGGGCCCGAACGCTTTCGACATGGCGAAGCGCGAGGCGTCGGTCGGCGCCATTTCATAGCCGAGGTCCTTGGCGATGACGGCGGCGAGCTTGCCGCCGCCAAGACCGACGAAACGCAGATCGAACGCCGTCAAAGACAGGGCGCCGCTCGCCTCATTCTCATTCGCGACGGCAAGATCCTTGAAATAGAGGCCGCCGAGGCTCACCGCATTGACGGCGCGCGCGCCATTGCCTTTCTTCGGCCCGTCGGGCGCGCCGCCGCGGCGGATCTGCAATTGATCGAACTCGGCGGCGCCGATCGTCATTTTCGATCCGTCCCCGGATGTTTCGGGATGAACGCCGAACAGCCGCACCTTGTCGAACACTTTCTCAAAAGGCGCGTCGATCGCCGGCTCGCCTTCCTTGACGCGCTTTATCGCGTCGAGATCGACGCCGTAGAGTTCGGCCCGGTCGACAAGGAGCGCCTCGCCATCCGCGCCCTTCGCAAAACGCAGCTTCGAGACGACGGTCGCGCCGAGTTTCGAGTCGAATTTTGCGCTCTCATAAGTCGGCTTGCTCTCGGGAAAGAGCGCAAAGAGCGCGTCGACATCGAGCGCCTCGGCGCCGCCCAGCCGATAGGCCTGCGCGAGCGGAGAGGCGGCCGAGACATCGGCCGCGGCGGGGTTCGCGCCGGCGGCGGGCGCCTTGCCGGCGCTTTCCTTCTTGCCGCAGCCGGCGAGCGCAAGGGCGGCGAGCCCTGCAATGAGGATCGGCCGCATCTGCATGATAGTCTCCCCCTGAAAATGGCAGGCCGCCCTCATCGCCCGATTGGGGCGCGAGCGCAAGGCTAGCCGCCAGCGATCGCCCGCTCGACGAGCCGGCGCGCTTCCGGGCTCGACCAGTCCGCCTCGCCGGTAAGGCGGCCGATTTCCCGGCCCGCGGCGTCGTAGAGAATGCTGACCGGGAGGACCCCGCCGCCGCCGACCGCGGCCGCCAGGCTGAGGCGCGGATCGGCGTAAAGCTTCAGATTCTCGACGCCGAGGCGTTGCAGGAACTCCCCGGCGATCTTCGCCCCGCGCGGATCGGCGGCGATGGCGACGACCTCGAAATCCTCCCCGCCAAGCGCGCCTTCGAGCGCGTCGAGCGAGGGCAGCTCCTTAAGGCAGGGCGCGCACCAGGTCGCCCAGAAATTGACGAGGATCGCCTTGCCCCGGAAATCGGCGAGCCGCCTCTCGCCGCCCTCGAAATCGAAGGGTTCGGCGGGCGCGCCGCGCGGGGGAAAGGCGAATTCGAAATCCGCCATCTCCCCGACGAGAAGGCTCGTGTCGTGAAGCGCGCCCGCCCCGCGCGCCTCTCTCGGCTTTACGCTGGCCGCGATCATGACGTAGAGGACGAGGACCGCGCCGAGCGCGCCCCAGACGACGAGCCAGAACCGGGCCGATTTCAGCGCTTTCATGCGGGCGGCCTCATGCGGAGGATGTCTCCGTCGGAATTGCGACATGTCAGATAAGGCCAAAGACGGCAAAAACAAAATGTGGGGCGGACGCTTCGCCGCGGGGCCCGCCGCGATCATGTCGGAGATCAACGCCTCGATCGAGGTCGACCGCCGGCTCTGGCGCGAAGACATCGCCGGATCGAAGGCCCATGCCGCGATGCTCGCCGCCGCCGGGATCATCGCGCGCGCGGACGCCGAGGCGATCGCGGGCGGGCTCGACAAGATCGCGGGCGAGATCGAGCGCGGCGTCTTTCCGTTCTCCGCCGCGCTGGAAGACATCCACCTCAATATCGAAGCGCGTCTTAAAGAACTGATCGGCGAGCCGGCCTCGCGCCTTCACACCGCGCGCTCGCGCAACGACCAGGTCGCGACGGATTTCCGCCTCTGGACGCGGCGCGCCTGCGAGGAGGCCTCGGCCGCGCTCGCCGACCTCCAGCGCGCGCTCCTCGACAAGGCCGAGGCCCATGCGGGCGCGGCGATGCCGGGCTACACGCATTTGCAGCCGGCCCAGCCCGTCGCCTTCGGCCATCACTGTCTTGCCTATGTCGAAATGTTCGCGCGCGACCGCGGCCGTTTCGACGACGCGCGCGCGCGACTGAACGAATCGCCCCTCGGCGCGGCGGCGCTCGCCGGAACCTCCTTCCCGATCGACCGGAAAGCCGTCGCCGACGCGCTCGGCTTTGCGCGGCCCATGGCCAATTCCCTCGACGCCGTCTCGGCGCGCGATTTCGCCCTTGAGGCGCTCAGCGCGGCCTCGATCGCGGCGACGCATCTGTCGCGCCTCGCCGAGGAGATCGTGCTTTGGACCTCGCCGCATTTCGGCTTTGCGCGGCTTTCCGACGCCTTCTCGACCGGCTCGTCGATCATGCCGCAAAAGAGAAATCCGGACGCCGCCGAGCTTTGCCGCGCGAAGGTCGGGCGCATCGCCGGGGCGTTCACGCAGCTTCTCGTCGTGATGAAGGGCCTGCCCCTCGCCTATTCGAAGGACATGCAGGAGGACAAGAAGGCGACATTCGAAGCCTTCGACGACCTCGCGCTCGGCCTCGCGGCGATGACCGGCATGATCGCCGATATGACGCTCGACGCCGGGAAGATGCGCGCGGCCGCGGCGGCCGGCTATGCGACCGCGACCGACCTTGCCGATTTTCTCGTCCGCAGACTGAAGACCCCCTTCCGCGACGCCCATCACGTCACCGGACGGATCGTCGCCCTCGCCGAAAAAAAAGGCGCGCGTCTCGACGAGCTTTCGCTCGCCGACATGCAGTCGGTCGAGCCGCGCCTCACGCAAGAGGTTTTTTCGGTGCTCGCCGTCGAAGCCTCCCTCGCCTCGCGAACCTCTTACGGCGGAACGGCGCCGGAGAACGTGAAACGCGAAATCGCGGCCTGGCGCGCCAAGCTCAAATGAAAGGCTCGAATATGAGACTGGCCCTCATCGCCCTCGCGGCGTTGCTTTTCCTGTCGGCCTGCGGGAAAAAGGCGCCGCTGCGCCCGCCCGGCGCGCCGCCCCCGGCAGAACAGGACGAATAACCCCTTGCATCATTTCACCTATCGCGGCGGCGTTCTTCATGCGGAGGATGTGAGCCTTGAAAGGCTCGCCGAGGAAGTCGGCACGCCCTTCTATTGCTATTCGGAGGCGACGCTCCGCCGCCATGCGCGGGTTTTTCAATCGGCCTTCAAGGGCCTCGATTTCCTCGCCGCCTATTCGGTGAAGGCGAATTCCAATCTCTCCGTGATCAAGATCCTGGCGGCGGAAGGCGCCGGGGCCGATGTCGTCTCGGGCGGCGAACTTCGCCGCGCGCGCCGCGCCGGCGTTCCGGCCGCAAAGATCGTCTTTTCCGGCGTCGGCAAGACGCGCGAGGAAATGGCGCTCGCGATCGAGGAAGGCGTTCTCCAGTTCAACGTCGAATCGGCGCCCGAACTCGACGCGCTGAACGAGGTCGCGCTGTCGAAAGGCGCGCGCGCGCCGATCGCTTTCCGGGTCAATCCCGATGTGAAGGCGGGCGGACACGAGAAAATCTCGACCGGCAAGGCCGAAGACAAATTCGGCGTTCCCTGGACCCGCGCCCGCGCGCTCTACGCCCATGCGGCGCGCCTCAAGGGCGTCGCGGTCACGGGCGTCGACGTTCATATCGGCTCGCAGATTTCGGCGCTTTCCCCCTTCGAGGCGGCGTTCGGCAAAATCGCCGGCCTCGTCGAGGCCTTGCGCGCCGACGGCCACACGATCGAGCGCCTCGATCTTGGCGGCGGGCTCGGCATTCCCTATGGCGATGCGGCGGATCCTCCGTCTCCGGATGATTACGCCGCGCTGGTGCGCCGCGTCGCCGCGCCGCTCGGCGTTCAGATCATTCTCGAACCCGGACGCGCGATCGTCGGCAATGCCGGCGTCCTCGTCGCGCGCGTTCTCTACGACAAGGAGGGCGAGGCGCGCCGCTTTCTCATCGTCGACGCGGCGATGAACGATCTCCTCCGCCCGGCGCTCTATGACGCCTTCCACGCGGCGATCCCCGTGCGCGAGAGGCCGGGCGCGCCCGAAATCGCTTATGACATCGTCGGCCCGGTCTGCGAAACGGGCGACCGCTTTGCGAAAGGCCGCCAGACGCCGGAAATGCGCGCGGGCGATCTCATCGCCTTCATGTCGGCCGGCGCCTATGGCGCGGTTCTTTCCTCGCAATACAATACGAGGCCCCTTGTTCCCGAAACGCTGGTCAGCGGCGCGCGCCACGCGGTCATCCGTAGACGGCCGAGTTTCGACGAGATGATCGCGCTCGAAGAGACGGCGGCATGGCTCGACTCGGCGCCCGCTGCCCATCCTTCGTGACGCGGCCCTTAAGGGCCGCTCCTCAGGATGAGACTGTGCATTGCTGCAACAAGGGAAAGCCTCATCCTGAGGAGCGCCGAAGGCGCGTTGCGAAGGATGGGCAGCGGGGAAGACTGAGCGCAAGTGATTGCGCGGCGCCTATAAAATCCCCGCGACGCGCAAATTCCCGTAGACGACGCCCGCATTGAACATGACCGCGACGATAAAGATCGCCAGAACGATCCGATGCGGGAACCAAAGGACCATCGCGCTGATCATCGCCTGCAAGACGAGCTTGCCCGCGATCCATCCCGCGCCGAAATTCTCCATCGCCGCGCGCATCAGCGGATTGACCTCCTCGGCGAGGCCGGCGCCGACGCCGATCGAGGTCGAATAAATGTCGAGAAGCCCCACAATATTATAAAGAGCAATCGCGATAATCGCGGCGGCGAGGCCGCGCGCGTCCTCGCGCGATCGTGACGCGTCGTCGACGAGCCGGCGGCGGCGCTTTGCCGAGACGATCGACCAGACCAAGGCGCCTCTCCGTTAACCTTCCCGCCGCCCCATCGCAGGGCTCCGGCAATTCCAAAACACCCCATCCTCCCCTAGAGTGCAAGAAGCATGACGACCGCACTGAAAGACACAGAGCCTCCCGAGCGCCGGCGCCGCCTCAGCGTTGCGGCCGCAAGGGGCGTCGTGTTCTGGGAACGGCTTTGGCCGGCGCTCCTGCCGGTCCTCGCGCCCGCCTTCCTCGTCCTCATTCTCAGCCTTTTCGGCTTGTGGCGGCATGTTCCGGCGACGCTGCATTGGGCGGTCCTTCTTCTCGCCGCGGCCGCGACGATCGCCGCCGCTTTCCGCTATGGACGGGGGCTCGCCTTTCCGTCCCGGCGCGAGGGCCTCGCCCGGCTCGAAGCGGACGGCGCGCTCCGCCACGCTCCGCTCCAGGCGCTTGAGGACCGGCCTTTCGCGACGGCGGCGTCCCCGCTCTGGCGCGCCCATCTTGCCGAGATGAAACGCCGCGCCGCCGCGGCCCGGCTCCGCGGGCCTCGCGCGACCGCCGACGCGCGCGATCCTTTCGCGCTGCGCTTCGCGGCGCCGGGGCTCCTTGCGGTCGCGCTCGTCGCCGCGGGCGGGGAATGGACGATGCGCCTCGGCGAAGGGCTCCATCCCGGCGCGGCCAAAGCCGGCGCCGTCAGCCTCGCCGATCTCTGGATCGAGCCCCCCGCCTATACGGGAAAGGCGCCGATCTATCTCCTGCGCGCGGGCGAGCGCCTCGCCGGCGCGCGCGATCAGGTCGATGCGCCGGTCGGCTCGGCCGTCCTCGTCCAGGCGAGCGGCGCCCGGCTCAGCCTCAAGACCCCTGACGAGGAATTTATCGGCGCGCGCGAGGAGTCCGCCGCCGGCCGCACGCGTCTTGATCTGACCGAAAGCGGGCTCCTGCGCCTAAGGCTCGGCGGGGCCGAGGGCCGCTGGCCGATCGGCGCGATCCCGGACGAGCCGCCCGAGGCGCGCTTTCTTGCGGCGCCCTCGACGACGGATGACGCGCGTCTCGCCCTCGCCGTCGCGATCGGGGACGATTACGGCGTTACGGGCGCCGCGCTCGAAATGCGGCTCGACCCCGACCAGGAGCGCCCGCTCGACGCGCCGCCCCTCGACGAGGCGTCCATCCGTGAACGGAAGACGATTCCGCTTGAGGGGTTCGCAGGCAAGGGCGAGCGACGCGTCGATCTCGACCTGCAATCGGATCCCTGGGCGGGCCTCATGGTCATAGCGCGGATCGTCGTGACGGACGGCGCCGGGCAGAGCGCCGCGACGGAGGAGACATCCTTTCGCCTGCCCGCGCGGCCCTTCTTCACCCCCCTCGCGCGCGCCGTCATCGAGCAGCGCCAGACGCTCGCCGTCGCCGCCAAGGACTGGCCGCGCGCGGGGCGCTCTTTCGACGCGCTCACCCACGCGCCGGAGTTCTTCTACGACAAGCCGACCGATTACCTCCTGATACGGACAGCTTTCTGGCGGGTGATGCGCGACAAGGGCGAAGGCCTTGACGACACGGTCGGCGCGTTCTGGCCGCTCGCCTTGCAGCTTGAGGACGAGGCGCTCGACCTTGCGCGCCGGCGGCTCGAAGCCGCGCGCGACGCGCTTCGCGAGGCGCTGGAGCGCGGCGCGGGCGCCGACGAAATCGCCCGCCTCGTCGAAGAGATGCGCGCCGCGATGCAGGCCTATCTCCAGGCGCTCGCGCAATCGGGCGAGCGCCTGGCCGAGAACGGAGAAGGCGGGGGCGAACTCGTCAATCCGGGCGATCTTGATTCGATGCTCGATTCGATCCGCGACCTCGCCCAGTCGGGCGCGGAGGGCGCGGCGCGCCAGGCGCTCGCCGATCTTGAAAACATTCTCAACAATCTGCGCCTGTCCTCGCGGGGCCAGGGCCGCGGCGGCGAGGGCGCGGCCGGCGAAGGCCAAGGCGGCGCGGCGGGCGCGGCGGGCGACCTTATCGGACGCCAGCGCGATCTCGCCAACCGCGCTTTCGAACGCGGGAAAGAACCGGGCGCGAACGGACAAGGCCTCGCCGGGGAAGAAGGCGGCCTCGCCGACGACCTCTCGCGCCTGATGGACGAACTCAAGGCCGGCGGCGGGCCTGACCCGAAGGGCGAGGGCGCAAAGGCGCTCGGCGAGGCGCTCGGCGCCATGCGCGAAGCCGAAGACGCTCTGAAGGCGGATGATTTCGGCGCGGCGTCGGGCGCGATGGAGCGGGCGATCGCCCGTCTTCGCGACGGCGCGCAGTCGCTCGCCGAGAGCCGCGCCCGCGCGGCGCAAGGGAACGGCGAAAACGGCCGCCGAGGCCCCGCGCTCGACCCCCTCGGCCGGCCTGTCGGCGAGGCCTATGGGACCGGCGTCGACGTCCCCGAAAAATGGGACGCCGCGCGCGCAAGAGAAGTGCTCGAAGAATTGCGCCGCCGCCTCTCCGACGGCAAGCGGACGCAGGAAGAGATCCGTTATCTTGAACGGTTGCTGCAACGGTTTTGAGAGGCGACGAGCGCGCGGGTGGCCGCCCGCTACTTCACCCCGATAAAGGGCAGCCCCCGTCCCCGCCCGGCGCTGTCCATGCCGTAGCCGACGATGAAATCGTCGCCCCCCGCCTCGAAGCCTATATAGTCCGTCTCAAGATCATCGCCGTGCCCCGTCGCCTTGCGCACGAGGACGCACAGCCGCGCCGCGGCCGCGCCGCGGTCGAGCGCCATGCGCTTTGCAAAGTGGAGGCTGCGGCCGGTGTCGAGCACGTCGTCGACGATCAGCACCGAGCGGCCTTCGAGAGGCGTCGAGAAATCCTTAAGCAGCGTAACGACGCCGGACGAAGCGCGCGCGCCGCCATAGCTTGAGAGCTGCACGAAATCGACGGCGGGATCGGCGCCCCGTTCATGCAGCGCGCGCAGAAGATCGGCCGCAAAGACGAAAGCGCCGGTCAGGACCGGGGCCATCAGAAAATCCGTCGGCAGATCGCGGGCGATCTCATCGGCGAGCGCGCCGATGCGGGCCTTGATTTCGGGTTCGGCGAAGAGGATGCGCATGAGGAGGTTCTCGGTTCTAGGTTCTCAGTTCTCGGTTCTAGTGTTCATTTCCTAGCGCGGCGAGCGCTTCATCTCGATCGGCGCGCTCGCGGCCCATCCTTCGCAACGCGCCTTCGGCGCTCCTCAGGATGAGGCGGCGCACTGTTGCAACAAGCAGGGCCTCATCCTGAGGAGGCGCGCAAGCGCCGTCACGAAGGATGGGCCGCGGGGGATGGGCCGCGGGGTTCTCACTCGGATCGATCGCCGTATGATCTAGAACCGGGAACCGGGAACCTATTTCTTCAGCAAATCGCTCATCGCCGGGACGGAGGCCTTTTCCGGCGCGAAGGAGAGCGCGACCTCGACGACCCCTTCGGGCGCCGGCGCGCGCGTCGTGAAGAGAGCGCTCGCGCCTTTCGCCACTTCCGGCGCGTCGTCCGCGAAGGTCCAGCGCGACAGGAGCTCGCCTTTCGGTCCGAGCGCCTCGGCCTGCATCAAGGGCGTTGACAGGGTCTCCTCGCCCTCGTTTTTAAGGGCGCCGGAAATCTCGATCGTCGGACCGCTGGTCGACATTGCGAGCCGGTGCGTGACGCTTTCGATCATGAGCCCATGCGGCGCGGCCTCGATGCCGACAATGGCGTAGGCGCCGGCCGTGTTCGGCCAGCGCGCAACGATGTCGTCGCGATAGGAATAGCCGACGAAACAGGTCGCCGCGACGAGGCCGATCCAGGCCGACCAGCCGAGCGCGCGCAAGGGCGTCATGCGATTCTTGTCGCGCGCCTCGGCGCGGCGGCGCGCTTTTCGGAGCGCGCGCTCCAGCTCCTTCGGCTGCACGCGCAGCGCCGCGAAGAATTCGTCATTAAAGACCCGCTCGGCGACGGGATCGAGATCGTCAAGACGGGCGAGCGCCGTCGCGCGGCGGCGCTCGGCCCTGACGCGCCGGCCGAAGCCGCGATCCGTCTCGTCCTCATCGTCGATATCCTCAAAATCGGCGTCGACAATGCGCGCTTCGCGCGATGTGTCGCGATGCTCATCCTCGTCGCCGGAAAAGCGCGGGCCCGAGTCGTCACGCCCGCCGCGCGAGAAGAGCTTCTCGTCTTCGGCGCTGTCGGCGCCGTCCTTTTTCCACCAAAGAATGCTGTCGTCGCGCCTATCCTCGCGCCTATCCTCGCGCCTGTCCTCGCGCGCGCTGACGCGGGGCCCGCTTCGAGCCTCCGCGCGACCTTTCCAAAAACCGCCGAGATCGTCCTCCTCATGCGCGCCGTCGTCCCTGTCGTCACGGCCTTTCCAGAAAGTCCGGCGCGGCTTTTCCTCAGCCCGGCCGGCGTCGGCGTAAGAGGGGGCGCGGCGCGGGGCCTCATCGCGATCGAAGCGGCGATGGTCTTCCCCATAGGAACGCCGCGCGTCGTCGCGCTCTTCGCGGGGAGCAGCGCGCCTTGTCGAGACGAAAAGCGCATCGTCCTCTTCTTCTTCGACGCGTTCTTCTCGGCGTTCGTCGCGATAATCATGCGGATTTGGACGCGGCGCGGGCGCTTCCTCGCGGGCCTCGTTCTTGCGTTGCGGCGCAATCAAGTCTTCGATCGGGGCGGGCGCCGGCACGAACCAGCTCGTCCCGCAAGCCGCACAGCGCACGGAGCGGCCGTTCGGCGTAAACCGGGCGTCGTCGACATCATAGCGCGTGGCGCAATCGGGACAGGAGATTATCATGGCGCGACAGAATCAGGGTCTTGCTGCCAAGCCTTACGCGGCGCGACGACGGAGCTAGCGAAATGATTGTCGGCCTCGACAATGTCGGCCTCAGCTATGAAGGCGAAAGGGAAATCCTGCGCGATCTGACCTTCTCGCTCGGCGAAGGCGAATTCCGGTTCCTCACGGGGCCCTCGGGCGCCGGCAAGACCTCGCTTTTGAAGCTCATTTACCTTGGTCATCGCCCCACTCGCGGCCGCATCACGCTGTTCGGCGAGGACGTGACCGCCGCGCCGCGCGAGGCTTTGCCCGCCCTGCGCCGGCGCATCGGCGTCGTGTTTCAGGAGTTTCGGCTTCTCGACCACCTGACCGCCTATGAAAACGTCTCCCTGCCGATGAAAGTCGCCGGCATTAACCAAAACCAATACAGGCAAGACGTAAGGGAACTCTTAAATTGGGTCGGTTTGGGAGACCGCGTGGACGCAAGGCCGCCCAGTCTCTCGGGCGGAGAAAAGCAACGCGTCGCCCTCGCCCGCGCCCTTGTCTCGAAACCGGACCTCATCCTCGCCGACGAACCGACCGGCAATGTCGATCCGGCGATGGGCGAAAAAATTATGAAACTGTTCATTGAGCTTAACAAACTTGGCGCCGCGGTCATCGTCGCCACGCATGACATTCCGCTCATCGAGGCGCTCGGCAAAGAGACGATCAGTCTCGAAAACGGCCGTCTCGCCGACGCGCGAGGCAGGAAATGACGCAGGCGGACGAGGAGAACGGCGCGGCGATCGCCGAGCGTTTCGCCAGGGGAACGGGCGCCGAGGCGCCGAACGCCGGCGTTTTCCGGCGCTTGCGCGCGGAGCCCTTGATCCCCGAGGCGGGCGCCGGCGGCGCGCCCTTGACCGCGGTCATCGGCGTCATGTCCTTTCTCGCCGCGCTCGCGCTCGCGGCTTTCATCCTGATCTCGGAGGCGGCGAGCGTTTGGACCACCGATCTTGAACGCCAGATCACGATCCAGATAAAGGGCGTCGACGCGGAGGCGATCGCGGCCTCGACCGAGGCGGCGATGGCGGTTCTTCAGTCGACAGACGGCGTCATCGAGGCGACGCCGACGCCGCCGGAAGAGGCCGCAAAGCTTCTCGAACCCTGGCTCGGCAAGGGCAATCTCAGCGCCTATCTCAATGTGCCCGCGCTCATTCAGGTGAAAGTGAGCGACGCGCTTCGCCGCGATCTTGAGGTCTTGCGAACGCGGCTCGCCGCCGCCGCGCCGGGCGCCGTCCTCGACGATCACGGCGCATGGCACGACCGGCTCGCCTCGACAGCGCGATCGGGGCAAATTCTTGCGTTCCTCGTCTTCATGCTGATCATGGGCGCGGCCTGCGCGATCTCGGTCTTCGCCGCGCGGGCGGGGCTCGCCGCCAACAGCGAAATCGTCGCGATCCTGCATCTCGTCGGCGCGACCGACGACTTTATCGCCAATGAGGTGCAGCGCCGCTTTTTCGTCATCGGCCTTCGAGGCGCGGTCATGGGGCTGGCGCTCGCGCTTTTCGCGCTCGGCCTCGTCGCGCTTGCGCTTCGCGCGAGGACGGGGACGGGCGTCGGCGATTTCCTGCCGGCGCTGACGCTGGGGCCGGATCTTGCTTTCATTCTTCTCGTCGTGCCGATCTCGCTCTGCCTCGTGACGGCCTTCACCGCCCGGTTCACCGTTTTGAAGGCGCTCGCCCGCGAGCTTTGAGCCGGCTGGACCGTGGTCGCGGAAACCGGCTATCGTCCGTCGCCTGGGACGGCGGGCTTTAGAAGGGATCGGCGTGTGCGGCGTCTTTTGGGGAGCCTAGCGGGCCTCGCGATCTTGTGGGCTGTCGGCTTCTTTTTCTTCATCGGCGCCCTGCCCCGGCCGGGCGAGCCGGCCGCGGTGAAGGCCGACGGCGCGGTCGTTTACACAGGGACGGGCGGCGCGCGGCTCACGACCGGGATGAACGTGCTCGCGGGCGGCGGGGTCAAGCGCCTCCTTATCTCAGGCGTCAATCCGGGCGTCACGCGCCAAGAGCTCGCCGCGCTGTGGCCGGGCGAGGCGTCCTCCTTCGAGTGCTGCGTCGATCTCGGGCTCGAAGCGCGCACGACCGAAGGCAATGCGCGCGAGGTGCGCGACTGGACGCGCGCGCATGGCTTCAACAGCCTGCTTCTCGTGACCTCCGACTATCACATGCCGCGCGCGCTTCTTGAAACGCGCGCGCAGCTTCCCGACGCGACCGTCATTCCCTTTCCGGTCGAGTCCGGCTATTTGAATGCGGCGCGCCGGCCGGCCTCGCCCGACGCCTGGCGCCAACTCTGTTTCGAATATTCAAAGTTTCTCGCCGTCCGGATAAAAACGCTCGCGCCGGGAGGCTAGGCCGGCGCCCGTGATGAATCGCATCCGCACGGCCATTTTCACCTTCTATTTTGTCGCGGCGACCCTCGTCATCGCTCTTATCGTCTCGCCGACGCTTCTTATAGGCGGCGCGGCGGCGCGGGGCGCGATCAGACTTTGGTCGCGGACGATGCTTTGCGGCCTCAAGACGATTTGCGGCCTCGGCTATCGCATCGAAGGCGCCGAGCATATCCCGAAAGGCGGCGCGATCCTCGCCGCCAATCATCAGTCGATGTGGGAGACGATCGCGTTTTTCTCGATCGTTCCAAACGCCGCAATCGTGTTCAAGCGCGAGCTTGGGCGGGTGCCGGTCTATGGCTGGTGGGCGCGGCGATCAGGCTCGATTCCGGTCGACCGGGCGGCCGGCGCGAAAGCGATCCGTGAACTGACGAAAGCGGCGGCGGCGCGGCTTGATGAGGGCCGCGTGCTCATCGTCTTTCCAGAGGGCACGCGCGCGCCCGTCGGCCGGCCGGCGAGGCTTCAACCGGGGGTCGCCGCGATCTATGGCGCGACCGGCGCGCCTTGCCTCACGGCGGTTCATGATTCGGGCCGGTTCTGGCGCTTTCCGGGCCGGCTCGGCAGCCTCAAGACGCCGGGAACGATCACCCTCCGCTTCGAGCCGCCCGTTGCGGCGGGCCTCGAACGACGCGCCTTTCTCGCCGAGTTGGAGCGCCGCTTCACCCGGGACTCGGAAGGCCCTCCGGAGTCGCGTTCGCCAATCGCCGATCCCCAGTCCCCAATCCCGAGACCCGTCGCGATCGTCGCCGCGGCGGCGCTCCTCCTTTTCGCCGGCTACGCCCTGCTGTGGCGCGCCGGCGCGGCCGAGATGCGCCGCTCGATCGAGGACTGGACCGCCGAACAGCGCGCCGCGGGCGTCGAGGTCTCCTATGCGCGCGTCAGCGTCGTCGGTTTTCCCATGAAACTGCGCGGCGTCGCGCATGATGTCGCGATCGCCGAGCCGGGCCTCTGGCGATGGCGCGCGCGCGCGCTGCGCATCGATGCGAGCCCTTTTGCGCCGAATGCGCTCGTCTTTTCGACGGACAATTCGCAGCGCCTCGATCTCGGCGCGTTCGGCGCCTGGCGGATCGACGCGCCGGACGGCCGCGCAAGGCTCGAAGGCGGCAAGAGATGGCGGATCGACATCTCTTCGGGGCCAAGCCTCATCGAACGCGCGGACGGGCGGGCGGTCGCCTCCGAACGCTTTCGCCTCGTTATCGAAGCGCACCCGCAAGACCCGGACGGCCTCCTCATCCGCACGCTTCAGCTTGAAGGGGCGGGCGCCGCGCTCACGCTTTCGGGCGCCGTCTTTCTCGACGAGGCGGGCTATCCAAGGGGCGCGCTTCAGGCCTCGCTGACCAATCCCGGGGCGATCGCGACGCTTTTGGGCGAGTTTGGGGCGCTCGCGCCGGAAAAGGCCGAGCAAGCGGCCGCGTCCTTGACCCTCGCCGCGATCGCGAGCGGAGGACGCCTCGCCGCGCCGCTCATTTTCGAAAATGGATCGGCCTCGATCGCCGGCGTCGAGATTGCAAAGCTTCCGCGCGTCGGGCCTTAAGCGCCTGCGGCGAGTGATCCGAACGGAAACCCCGTGGCCATCCTTCGTGACGCGCCTTCGGCGCTCCTCAGGATGAGGCTTTCCCTTTTTGCAACAAAACGGGCCTCATCCTGAGGAGCGCCCCGTAAGGGCCGCGTCACGAAGGATGGCCACGGGGAAGGGCTGAACGAGATCTGCCGGCGCGGCTCTCTACGCGCCAAGGCCAAAACGCGCGCCCAAGGCCGGCGCGTCGCAGCGCTCCTCGACAATGCGCGCAAAGCCGTCGAGATAGATCGCGCCTTCCGGCGTTTTCTGCACCAGGACGATGCGCCTGTCCGCCTGATCGCGGACGCGGCGGACGAATTTCAGGATCGACAAGGCGTCGAGCGCGCGCGAAATCGCCGGCTTCGGCACCTGGAGGTCGCGCGCCAGCGCGCGCACCGTATGCGGACCGGGATTCAAATAGACCGTCAGCAGGATCGCCCATTGACGCATGGAAAGGTCAGGCCCCTCGGCGCGCACGGCGTCCGCCATCACGTCGCGCCAGGAGCCCAAGAGAGTAGTCGACGCCATCGTCACGGGAATCACTCCAACGACCGCCCGACGAGACGGCCTTCTTCGCAACGAGGACGGTGCAACCGTTCGCCGGCGAAGAGCAAGGGGCTTAGCGCGGCCCCGCGATTTCCGTTGCGATTTCGAACAGCGCCCGCATCGCCTGCGCCTCGCCGCCGACGGGCCGGCCGGGCGCGGCCTTCGGCCGCCAGGCATAAATGTCGAAATGCGCCCACGCGCCCGCGGTCGGCGCGAAGCGCTTCAGGAACAAGGCGGCGACGATGGAGCCGGCGAAGGAGCCGGAAGCGACATTGTTCATGTCGGCGACGGCCGAGGCGAGCATCGAATCGTAATTGCGCCAGAGCGGCATCCGCCATAGCGGGTCCGCCGTTTTCAAAGAAGCGGCGGCGATCCGCGCGGCGAGCTTTTCGTCATCGGTGTAAAAAGGCGGCAAGTCGGGACCGAGCGCGACCCGCGCGGCCCCCGTCAGCGTCGCCAGCGACAATGTCAGCGCCGGATCTTCCTCGCCGGCATAGGCGAGCGCGTCGGCGAGGACGAGCCGGCCCTCGGCGTCGGTATTGCCGATCTCAACGGTCGAGCCCTTGCGGCTCGTCAGGACGTCGCCGGGTCGAAACGCCTCGCCTGAAATCGCATTCTCGACGGCGGGGATGAGGACGCGCAGACGAAGGTCGAGCCCTTCCGCCATCACCATTTGCGCAAGACCGAGCGCGTTCGCCGCCCCGCCCATGTCCTTCTTCATCAGCGCCATGCCGTCGCCGCCTTTGACGTTAAGGCCGCCGGAATCAAACGAGACGCCCTTGCCGACAATCGTCAGTCTCGGCGCGTCCGCGCGGCCCCATTTGAGATCGATGAGCCGCGGCGGCGCCGCGGCGGCGCGCCCGACGGCGTGGATCATCGGGAAATTCCGCGCGAGGAGCGCCTCGCCGACAATGGCGCTCGCCTCGGCGCCGAAACGCGCGGCGAGATCGCGCGCGGCGCCTTCGAGCGCCGCCGGATCCATGTCGGCGGCCGGCGTGTTGACGAGATCGCGCACGAAATAGACCGCCGCCGCCGCGCGTTTAACGCTTTCGACATCGACGCCCTCGGGCGCGACGAGCCGCGCCGAGGCCGCTTTCTGCTTTTTGTAGCGGTCGAATCGATAGGCCCCAAGGAGCCAGCCAAGCGCGGCGAGCGCGCCCGCCTCGCCGTCAAAAGGCGCGTCGAACGCATAGTCGCCTTCGGGCAGTTTTTCCGACGCCGCGGCGACGATGAAAGGATCGCTCTCGTCGCCGACGCCGAGAAGCGCGCCCGCCTCGCCGACGAGAACGGCCCCCGGCTCGCCCGCAAATCCGTTAAGGCGCGCGAGCGCGCCGAGCGCCGGCGGCAGCGCGGCGAGCGCTTCCTCGGATTTTTCCCTTACCCGGAAGATCGGTTTCGCGGCCGCCGCCGCCGCGCCGTCAAAGCTTCTCAAAAGGTCAAGGCGCATGAAATTTTCCGTTAACTTGCCATTGTGAATTCCGGTTTGACCCGCCTTGCAGAGTTAAACCTTTATTGAACACATTCCGCAATGATGGCGGCCGAAGAACCGAAGGCAAACCGGATAATTTCGAGGCAGAGTCATGGCCCGCATCATTGTACGTTCTTTCATCCGCACGGCCGGCGCCGGATTTTGCGCGCTCATGCTCGCCGCCTGCGCCACCGGCGGCAAAGGCAAAATCACCGGCTATGGCGAGAACGCCGGCTACAAGGATACGATTGGCGTCGCCGCGAACGCGCAGGCCGATCCCGGCGATCTCGATCCGATCGCGGCGGCGGCCTTCTGGGGCGCGCGCTATGACCGCGAGCCGCAAAACGCCGAGGCGGCCGTGCGCTATTCGAGCGCGCTCAGAAAAATCGGATCGAGCAAGGAAGCGATCAAGGTCATGTCGAAGGCGCAGCCGCGCCATGAAAACGACCCGGACGTCAATCTCGAATATGGCAAGGCCCTCGTCGAGGACGGCCGCTCTTTCGAAGCGGTCCGCTATTTCGAAACGGCGACCGCCGAGCGCCGCGACGACTGGCGCGCGCTTTCGGCCTATGGCGTCGCGCTCGACCAGATCGGCGAACACGCGATCGCCCGCGAGAAATATGACGCGGCGCTGCGCCTCGCGCCCGGATCGGCGAGCGTGATGAGCAACAAAGGCCTTTCCTACGCGCTTTCGGGCGATCTCACGGAAGCTGTCGCGACGCTTCGCGCGGCCGCCGGAAGCCAGCGCAGCAACGCCCGCATTCGCCAAAACCTTGCGCTCGTTCTTGCGATCAAGGGCGACATGACGGAAGCCGCGCGCCTTGCGCGCTCGGACCTGCCGCCGCAGATCGCCGAGGAGAATATCGGTTATTTCCGTTCTCTGATGAGTCAGCCCGCCTATTGGCAGGATTACGCCGCCGACAAGTTTGACGCGCCGGAGTTCGATGCGGCGCCGGCTTCGCCAGCGCCCGAAAAAACCCAGCCCCTGCCGACGCTCAAGGAAGAGCCGAAGCCGGAAGAAAAATCCGGCGCGCCGATCGCGCTTCAAGCGCCCCAGCCCTTGACGCCCGCCTCCGACGTCAAGGAGATCGAGGCCGCGCCGGAATTGAAGAAATAGGCGGCAAGCGCGGCCCATCCTTCGTGACGCGCCCCTCGCGGGGCGCTCCTCAGGATGAGGCCCGTGTTGTTGCAACAAGGCAAAGCCTCATCCTGAGGAGGCGCGAAGCGCCATCGCGAAGGATGGGTCGCGGGAAGCGCCGATCAAGATGAGACGCCCCCTCGCCCCCGCAGGCGCGGCGATGCTGGCGCGGCGAGCGCCATCGGCTATAACGCGGCCATGAAATTCCTCGACCGCGCGAAGATCTATGTCGAAAGCGGCGCCGGCGGCGCTGGCTGCCTCTCCTTTCGGCGCGAAAAATTCATCGAATTCGGCGGGCCGAATGGCGGCGACGGCGGACGCGGCGGCCATGTCTTCGCCGAAGCGGTCGAAAACCTCAACACGCTGATCGATTTCCGCTACCAGCAGCATTACGCTGCCAAAAGCGGAAGACCGGGCGAGGGCTCGAACCGCACCGGCGCCGATGGCGAGGACATCGTCATCAAAGTGCCTCTCGGCACGCAGATTTTCGAAGAAGACGAGGAAACGCTCATCGCCGATCTCGACAAAGCCGGCGCGCGCATGTTGCTCGCCAAAGGCGGCAATGGCGGCTTTGGCAACGCGCATTTCAAATCCTCGACCAATCAGGCGCCAAGGCGCGCCAATCCCGGCCAGGCGGGCGAGACCCGCACGATCTGGCTCCGCCTAAAGCTCATCGCCGATTTCGGGATCATCGGCCTGCCGAACGCCGGCAAGTCGACGCTGCTCGCGGCCGCCTCCGCCGCCAAGCCGAAGATCGCCGATTATCCGTTCACGACGCTTCATCCGGGGCTTGGCGTCGTCCGGCTCGGCGAAGGCGAAAGCTTCGTCCTCGCCGATATTCCGGGCCTCATCGAGGGCGCGCATGAAGGCGCCGGGATCGGCGACAGATTTTTGGGCCATGTCGAGCGCTGCGCGGGCCTTGTCCATCTTGTCGACGGGACGGCGGGGGACGTCGCCGGCGCCTATCGCACGGTGCGCGCCGAGCTGTCCGCCTATGGCGCGGGGCTCGACGAAAAGCCCGAGATCGTCTGCCTCAACAAGACCGACGCGCTGACCGAAGAGGAAAAGGCGAAAAAACTCGCCGCGCTCTCAAAGGCGGCCGGACGGCCCGCCCGCGCGATTTCGGCCGCCGCCGGCGCCGGCGTCGCCGCCTTGATGCGCGATCTCATGCGGATGAAGCGCGACCCCCGCGCGCAAGGGGAAGAAACCGCCGGGGAGGCGTCATGGTCTCCTTGAAAAAAGTCTGACGCCATGCCGAGATCGCGCGCGCCAAAAATAGGCGTTCTCGGCGGATCATTTAATCCGCCCCATGACGGTCATCGCGAGATTTCGCTCCTTGCGCTCGACTGGCTCGGCCTTGACGCCGTCTGGTGGCTCGTCTCGCCGGCGAACCCCTTGAAGGATCCCGCCGGCTACGCGCCTTACGAGGAGCGGCTGCGGCGGGCCCGCGATCTGGCGCGCGATCCGCGCATCGTCGTCAGCGATTTCGAAAAACGGCGCGGTCTTCGCTATACGGTCGACACGCTCGCGGCGCTGCGGGCGGAATGGCCCAAGACGCGCTTCGTCTTTCTCATGGGCGCCGATTCGCTCGCGCGCCTTGATCGCTGGAAGGATTGGCGCGCGATTTTCCGCCTTGCCCCCATCGCGGTTTTCAGCCGGCCGGGCTCGGAAAGGGCGGCGGACGAGGCGCCGGCTGCGAAGGAATTCGCGCCTTTCCGCCGCGAGGGCGAGGCCGCGCGCGCGCTCGCCGAGGCCGCCCCGCCCGCCAGGGCCTTCCACGCAGAGACCGCCAACCCCCTCACCTCGACGGCGCTTCGCCGAAAAGCGACACTATCCTAACGGCGCGTGTCTTGCCCTTGGAACCGAAATTGAAGCCG
>JBFXBB010000008.1:0-21105 GCA_050183685.1 Amphiplicatus sp. | reverse complement strand
TCGTTGGCGTCGCCGAATTCCGGACCATTGTAGAAGAAAACGATGCGGAACGCGTCGAGAACCGCATTGACGTCAAAGGCCACCGACAGGGATTCGCCGAAATCGATTTCGCCGCCCGTCGCGCCGGCGACGCCGAGACCGAACTGCCCGTCGAATGATTTTCCTTCAAGCGTCCCGCCATCCGCGCTGATGGTCGCGCCGGTGACCGGACAATTCGCAAGGCCGCTGCAACCGGCGAGATCGCCGCCGTCGATAATTACCGCATTAGCCGATGACGCAAATGCCGCGCCGACAAGACCGACGGCGCACAAAACCAGAAACTTACGCATGCTCACCACCCACCTGACGCTACTGTCGCTTGCATAAACCGCTCCACATGTTAGTCAACGCTTCGTTAGGGTTAAAAACCGGAAACAATTGGGTTTCCACCCGCTGCCGCCAAGATGCGACGCGTTTGTCGGTCAGGATGCGAATGACAAAATCGTCATATGAAAAACGGCGCGCCTGACCGAATCATTGCGTGCATGGACGAAACGATCCGCCCAAGGAAAAAGTTCCTTCAGACGCCAAATTAAGAGTCAGTAGGCTTGCGCCTGACGCCAGTGGTTAATTTGGCGTTGAGGCGCGATTGCGCCCGCCGCCGCCGAAACCGCGAGCGCGAGCGGCGCGGCGATGGCGATCGCAATCAGCGCAAGAATGCTGAGCGCAAGAAAGCCAATAAAGATAAATCCGTCGCAAAGCGCGCCAAGAAACCGGCCGATGTCCCGCGCCGCGACCTCGCGACGCTTCGATGAAATGCTGCTGATCGCCAACGCTGCGCCAATCGTTACAACTTGCTGATGAGTGTAATCGCCGCGCCGGCCGCGCGTCCAGAGCCGCGCCTCGCCAATTCTCGTTTTACGCCGCCTCGGCGAGCGCCTTTTCGTAGGCGGCGTTGATCGCGGCCATGCGCGCCTCGGCGATCTTGACCAGCGCCGCCGGCGCGCTGCGGGCGATGAGGGCGTCGGGATGGTGATCGCGCACCAGCGCGCGATAGGCCGCCTTCAATTCCCGCCGGCTCAAGCCCGGCTCGACGCCGAGAATGACATAGGGGTCGTCGGCGTCATGGCCGAGATGCAGGGCGCGAAGCCGCCGCAAGGCCGATTGCGATAGGCCGAAGGCGTTCGCCGCCGTCTCCAAGAGCGCCCGCTCGCGCGGATGTTCGATCCCATCGGCGCCGGCGACATAAAACAAACAATCCAGCACGTCTTCGAGCACTTCCGGGGCGTCGGCGAAGAGACGCGCGACGCGCGCGAGATAGTGCTCGAAACCCGCGACGTCTTGCTGGGCGAGCTTATAGATCATCCTCACCTTGTCCGCTTCGGACTCGGGATAGGAAAAGAACCGGCGGAAAGCTGCGATCTCAGCCTCCGAGACGACGCCGTCGGCCCTGGCCATCTTCGCCGAGAGCGCGATGAGGGCGACCGAAAAGGCGGTCTCGTCGCGGCGGGCCTTGCGGGCGGCGAGCGCGTCGAGGACGCCGCCAAGGGTCAGGCGGCCGGCGTCGTCGATGACAGCGTGGAGCCTGTCCCAGAAAGCCATGCGGCCCTGATAGAACGTCAGCCGCGGCGGCGCCACCATAATGGCCTCGCAAGAACCAGCCGTCGGGCTTGTGTAAAGAATGTGGAAAAATAATGGAAGCGGCCTGTTCACATGCGCTTGCTGGGGAAAATGCGCACCGCTTGCGCCATGCGGCCCGTGCGCGCTTTTTGCCAAGCCGTCGTTCTATTGTCACAATATCATCCGGGTTGGCGAAAGGACGCAGCAATGGACGCTGTTGTTCATCAGTTGCGTATCGTTGCGGGCGGCGTGTTCTGCGGCGCCGCCTTCATGGTGATTGTTTTGGTGGTGGCCGGCGCTCTTTAGGCCGCTCCGGATGGCCGATCAGACTCATAAGCGAGAATGGGCGCGAGCCATTTCTCCGCCGCCGCGCGCGTGACGCCTTTTCGCCGGGCGTAGTCCTCGGCCTGGTCGCGGCCGATCTGGCCGACGCCGAAATAAAGCGAGTCTGGGTGGCTGAAATAGAGCCCCGAGACCGAGGCCGGCGGCGTCATCGCATAGCTTTCGGTGAGCGCCATGCCGGCGTTCTGTTCGGCGTCGAGCAGCCGGAAGATCGTCGCCTTTTCCGTATGATCGGGCTGGGCGGGATAGCCGGGAGCGGGCCTGATCCCCCGATAGTCCTCGCCGATGAGCGCGTCGACGGTTCGGGGCTCGTCTGTCTCATATCCCCAGAATTCGCGCCGGACCCGCTCATGAAGATGTTCGGCGAAGGCCTCGGCGAGCCGGTCGGCGAGCGCCTTGGCCATAATCGCTGAGTAATTGTCCTCGCGCCGGTCATAGGAGTCCGCAAGCGCCGCCTCGCCGATTCCGGCCGTGACCGCAAAGAGGCCGACATAATCGGCGAGCCCCGTCTCGACGGGCGCGACGAAATCCGAAAGGCAGTAATTGGGCGCCGCCGCCTCGCGCTTGGCGATCTGCTGGCGCAGGCCGTGAAGGCGCGCAAGCTCGCTTTTGCGCGTCTCGTCGGCGTAAAGGACGATGTCGTCGCCGTCGCTGTTCGCCGGCCAGAAGCCGCAAACGCCATGCGCGACGAGACGCTTGTTCGCGATGATGTCGGCGAGCATTTTCTCGGCGTCCTCGAACAGCGCGCGCGCCGCCTCGCCGACCTTGACGTCCTTAAGGATTTGCGGATATCGGCCCGCAAGCTCCCAGGAGGCGAAGAAGGGCGTCCAGTCGATGACGCGCGCGAGCGTTCCAAGATCATAGTCGCGAAAGGATCGCGCGCCGAGAAAGGCCGGCTTCGGCGGCTTATAGCCCGTCCAGTCGACCGGCGCGCGCCGCGCCCGCGCCTCAGCGAGGCCAAGACGCGGATTTTTCTCCCTGCCCTTTTCATATTGCGCGCGGATCTTCGCATAGTCCGCCTTCGCCTGCGCCAGAAACTCGGGCCGCTTATCATCCGACATCAGCGCGCCGGCGACGCCGACGGCCCGGCTCGCATCCGTCACATAGACGACGCCGTGATCGTAATTCGGCGCGATTTTCACCGCCGTATGCGCGCGGCTCGTCGTCGCCCCGCCGATGAGCAGCGGCAGCTTCAAGCCTTCGCGCTGCATTTCGGCGGCGACATGGCGCATCTCGTCGAGGCTCGGCGTGATGAGGCCGGAAAGGCCGATAATGTCGACGCCGTTCTTCTTCGCCTCGGCGAGAATCTTCTCGGCCGGGACCATGACGCCGAGATCGATCACCTTGTAGTTGTTGCACTGGAGCACGACGCCGACGATGTTCTTGCCGATGTCGTGCACGTCGCCCTTCACGGTCGCCATCAGGATGACGCCGTTCGGCTTGCCCTGGTCGAGGCCGAGTTCTTCTTTTTCCTTCTCCATGAAGGGCGTCAGATACGCGACCGCCTGCTTCATCACCCGCGCCGACTTGACGACCTGCGGCAAGAACATCTTGCCGTCGCCAAAGAGGTCGCCGACGACATTCATCCCGTCCATCAACGGGCCTTCGATGACGAAAAGCGGCCGGCCGAGTTTGGCGCGCGCTTCTTCCGCATCTTCGACGACGAATTCATTGATCCCCTTGACGAGCGCATGGCGCAGGCGCTCTTCGACCGGCGCCTCGCGCCAGGAAAGGTCGGCCTCGATCTTCTTTGCGCCCTCGCCGCGATAGCGCTCGGCGATTTCAAGGAGGCGCTCGGTCGCGTCCGGACGGCGGTTGAGGATGACGTCCTCGACCGGCTCGCGCAGCGAGGCGGGGATCTCGTCGTAAATCGCGAGCTGGCCGGCATTGACGATGCCCATATCCATGCCGGCCTTGATCGCGTGATAGAGAAAGACCGAATGCATCGCCTCGCGCACGGGCTCGTTGCCGCGAAAAGAAAAGGAGATGTTGGAAACGCCCCCGGACACTTTCGCGCCGGGAAGATTCTCCTTGATCCAGCGCGTCGCCTCGATGAAGTCGACGGCGTAATTGTTGTGCTCCTCGATCCCGGTCGCGACGGCGAAGATGTTCGGATCGAAAATGATGTCTTCCGGCGGAAAACCCGCTTCGACGAGAAGCTTGTAGGACCGCGCGCAGATCTCGGTTTTTCGCTGCGCGGTGTCGGCCTGGCCCGTCTCGTCAAACGCCATGACGACGGCGGCCGCGCCATAGCGCCGCACTTTCTTCGCATGGGCGAGGAAAGAGGCCTCGCCCTCCTTCAGCGAGATCGAATTGACGATCGGCTTGCCCTGGACGTTCTTCAGCCCCTCCTCGATCACCTCCCATTTCGAGGAATCGATCATGATCGGCGCGCGCGCGATGTCGGGCTCGGACGCGATGAGGCGCAGGAAAGTCCGCATGGCGAGGACGCCGTCGAGCATCCCTTCATCCATATTGACGTCGATGATCTGCGCGCCGTTCTCGACCTGCTGGCGCGCGACGGCGAGCGCCTCCTCATAGAGGCCCTCTTTTATCAGCTTGCGGAACCTCGCCGAGCCGGTGACGTTCGTCCGCTCGCCGATATTGATGAAGGTCGGGAGCGTCATGCGGCCGCGCCCGCGCCTTGCGGCTGTTTCGGCCGGACGCCCAGCATGTGGCAGAGCGCGTAGACAAGCTCGTCGCGATTCATGGTGTAAAAGTGGAAATGCGTCACCCCATGCTCGGCGAGGTCGAGACATTGCTCGGCGGCGACGGTCGCGGCGACGAGCTGACGCGTCGCCGGATCCTCATCGAGATTGTCGAAAACCTTGATGATCCGCCCCGGAATGGTCGCGCCGCAACTCTCCGCCATTCTTCGCAGTCCTTGAAAATTCGCGACCGGCATGACGCCCGGCGCGATCGGGATGTCAATTCCCGCCGCGCGCGCTTTTTCGAGAAAGCGCCAATAGACGGCATTGTCGTAGAAGAATTGCGTGATCGCCCGCGTCGCCCCGGCGTCGATCTTGCGTTTCAGCATGTCGATATCGGCGGCGATGGAGGGCGAGTCGGGGTGTTTTTCCGGATAGCAGCCGACGGAAATCTCGAAAGGCGCGATGGCGCGCGCGCCGGCCGCAAGCTCGGCCGCATTGGCGTAGCCGCCGGGATGCGGCGCATAGGGCTCGCCCGCCCCGCCCGGCGGATCGCCGCGCAGCGCGACGACATGCTTCACGCCCGCTTGCCAATAGCCGCGCAGGACGTCGTCGACCTCGCTTTTCGTCGCGGCGACGCAGGTCAGATGCGCCGCGACCGGCAGCGCGGTTTCCTTCACGATCCGCGAAACGGTTTCATGCGTGCGCGCGCGGGTCGACCCGCCCGCCCCATAGGTCACCGACACGAAATCCGGCGCGAGCGGCGCAAGCCGCCCGATCGACGCCCACAATTTTTCCTGCATCGCCGGCGTCTTGGGCGGGAAAAATTCGAATGAGACGTGGAGATTGGACATAATTCCCCTCAGGCGGCGCTCGCGCGCGCTTTCAGCCTGCGCACGCCTTCGGGCGCGGCGAGGACCCAGATCTTCACGGTCAGTTTCTCCTTATCGCTCGCCAACGGCGAGAGCGTCTCGCTCGCGGCAAGATCGAGCACCGCCGCGCGCCGCCAGGCGCGGACTTCCTCGTCGGCGAAGCCGAGCCGGCGATGGGCGTGTTCGTCGCGCAGAAACTCAAGCTCATGCGGCGCGAAATCGGAAATCAAGAGCCGGCCGCCCGGCTTTAAGAGGCGCGCGGCCTCGCGCACCGCAGCGCCCGGCTCGGCGAGGAAATGCAGCACCTGATGCAGGCAGACGAGATCGGCCGAACCGCTCTCAAGCGGCAAGGCGAATAAATCGCCATGACGGACCTGCGCATTATGAACGCCGGCGCGGTCGAGATTGGCGCGCGCGACGCTGAGCATCTCGCGCGAAAGGTCGAAGCCGACGCCCTGATGGTAGCGGTCCGAGAAAATCTCAAGCATCCGCCCCGTTCCCGTGCCGAGATCGACAAAAAGCTCGACCGCTTTGTCGCCGACAAGCGCTCGCATCCGCGATTCAATGTCGGACTCAGGCAGGTGCAATTGGCGCACGCGGTCCCATTCAGCGGCGTTCTCCTCGAAATAAGCGGCTGCGGCGCGCGCGCGCGCCGCGCGGCTCTGCGTGAAACGCTCCCCGTCGCGGGCGATGAGCCGGTCGTCGGCGCGTCCAAGATCATCGAGCGCGTCTTTTATGGCGGCGAGATTTTTGGGCGCGCCGCTCTCGACCGCGCGGTAGAACATCCAGGAGCCTTCCCGGTAACGCTCGACAAGGCCGGCGTCGGCGAGGATTTTCAAATGCCGGCTGACACGCGGCTGGCTTTGCCCGAGAATCTGGGTGATCTCCGTGACCGTCAATTCTCCGCGCGCGAGCAGCACCATGATCCGCAGGCGCGTTTCCTCGCCAATCGCGCGAAAGACATTGAGGGTCGCGTCGAGAGTCACTTCCGCCGCCTTGCTCTACCGGGACGAGACATAAACATATCCTTATATGATGACAAGGCCTCTTCCCTCGTAACAAGGTCGTAACAACTGAAGAGTTTTGTGGCGGCGCAGCAACGCCCTCGGCATGATCGCCGGGGCGGGGCTTAATCTGGCCGCCGACGCAGCCTATTTGAGTGAGCTTCGCGCCTGAAGGCGGCGCTTGGTGGAGCGATCGGATGAGGGGACGTTCGACTTTCGCGGGCCTTTTGGCGGCGGGCCTTTGCCTTGCCTTTGAGGCCGAGGCGCAGATCGTCGGCACGGGCGATGTCGAGACGACGACCGCCGAGCTTGAAAAGGCCGCAAGCGCGACGACCGAGGGCGCCGCCGCCGATCCTTGGGAAAACTTCAACCGCCGCAGCTTCAAGGTCTATCGCTTTTTCGACGACGTCATCATCGTGCCGGCGGCGAAAGGCTATCGCGCGGTTTCGACCAAGCGCTCGCGCAAAGGGATCCGCAATTTCCTCAACAACGCGCAGTCGGCGAACATCCTCTTCAACGACCTCCTCCAGGGCGAATTCAAGCGCGGCGGCGAGACGCTCGCCCGATTCATCATCAATTCGACGATCGGCTTTCTCGGCTTCGCCGATCCGGCGACGAAGCTCGGCATTTCAGCGCATACGGAGGATTTCGGCCAGACCCTCGCCGTCTGGGGCGCGCCTTCCGGGCCGTTTCTGTTTTTGCCGATATTCGGGCCGAGTTCGATCCGCGACGGCGTCGGCCTCGGCGTCGATTTCGCGGCCGACCCGCTTTTATGGCTGCGTTCGGATCCGGCCTCTTATGCGCGCTATTCGCGATTCACGATGACGGCGGTCTCCCGCCGCGAGCCCCTGATCGAACCGCTCCAAAAGATCGAGGCGGACTCGCTCGACTACTACGCGTCGCTTAGAAGCTTTTACATGCAGGCGAGAAAGCGCGAAATCAACAATGGCCGAACGAATTACGAAGACCTTCCCGACATCGGGGAGTATGAAGAATTCGACGAACTCAAATAGCGCCAAGCGGAGGCCTCGCATGCCGGACCTTGCCGGAATGACGCAGCGCGCGGGCTTTGTCCTCGCCTTCGCCCTCTTTGGCCTTGCCGCCCCCGCCCGCGCCGACGAGGCCGCCGAAGCCTATATGCGCGGCATTCTCAAAGAAGCGAATGTCGTCTTCGAGGCGAAAACGCAGGCTGAGCGTTTTGAGGGCGTCGCCGAGCTTGTCGACAAATATGTCGACATGCCCCGCGTGGCGATGTTCGCGCTCGGCCAATATGCAAGGCAGATCACCGACGCGCAGAAGGCGGCCTATTTTCCGCTCTTCGAAAAATATGCGACGAAGATCTATCAGGGCGTGCTCGAAGACTATTCCGGCCAGCGTCTTGAGGTCGCGAACTCGGTCGACCGCCGGGCGAGCGACATTATCGTCAACACCCGCATTGTCGGCGCAAAGCCGGGCGATCCTTATGCGAATACGGTCGTCCATTGGCGCATTTACCGCGCCGCGGACGGCGCCATGTCGATCTTCGACGCCGGCGCCGACCAGATCTGGCTCGCCGTCGAGCAGCAAAGCCAGTTCAAATCGATTATCGCCAATAATGGCGGCGGCCCGAAAGGGATCGACGCGCTGATCGCGGATTTGAGAAAACAGGTCGGGGAATGACCCCTCGTCCTTACGACGAATAATATTCGACGACCAGATTGGGCTCCATCGTCGAGGCGTAAGGCACCTCGGCGAGTTCCGGCACTCGCAAATAGGTCGCCGTCATTTTTTTCGGATCGACTTCGATATAGTCCGGAATGTCGCGCTCGGGCAGTTGCAGCGCTTCGAGAACGAGCGCCATGTTGCGCGATTTCTCCTTGATCTCGACGATGTCGCCCGGCTTGCATCGAAAGGACGGAATGTTCACCCGCCGCCCGTTCACCTTGACATGGCCGTGATTGACGAATTGGCGGGCGGCGAAAACCGTCGGCACGAATTTCGCGCGATAGACAATCGCGTCGAGCCGGCTTTCGAGAAGGCCGATCAAATGTTCGGCCGTATTGCCCCGACGCCGGAGCGCTTCGTTATAAATCTTCTCGAAATGGCGCTCATTGATATTGCCGTAATAGCCTTTGAGCTTCTGCTTGGCGCGCAGTTGCAGGCCGAAATCGGATAGCTTGCCCTTGCGGCGCTGGCCATGCATGCCAGGGCCGTAATCGCGCTTGTTGACGGGAGATTTCGGCCGGCCCCAGACATTTTCGCCGACCCGGCGGTCAAGCTTATGCTTGGCGCTGATGCGCTTGGTCATTCGTCCTCGCTTCGGCGCAAGCCCGGTTCGAGAGCAGGCCCCTCGAACGATTGCAACGGCGGTTCCTTGCGCGACCCGTTATGAAGGCGGGGGTCTTACCCGCCGGGACGCGGCCTGTCAAACCGCTATCGCTCGGGCGCATTCCGAAAAGCGGAAGCCGATTTCCGGTCGCATTTCGGGGACCATGCTCTAGAAGCTGAGCTGTAGACTGGCCTGAAACTGCGTCTCGTCGGCCTTCGGGTTTTCTCCGTCATTGACGCGCTCCGGCCGCGTGCTCGTAACGAAAAGCGCCTCGCCCGTCAGCCGAAGATGCTCGCTGGCGAACCAGGAAAGGGCGATAAGGCCCGCCTTGCCGTCCTCGCGCCGGCGCGGGACGGCGGGCGTTGCGGTCTCCCGCGTTCTGAAGGCGTCGACGCGGCCGGTGACGCGGAAGTCGCCGATATCTCGGCTAAGCAGCGCGAAAGCGGCGTCGAAATCGGTCGTCATCACGAAATTCGGGGCCGGCTCGATCTCAGTCATGCCGGTCATGGCCTGCGCAATCACCGTCCAGGACCCGAGCGGAATAGAGGCGCCGGCGCTCCAGAACGCCGTGCGCCAGGCGATCTGGCCTTTTTCGCGCGCGGCGGGGTCCGCATTGTTGTCATAGCGCATGGCGCGAAAGATAGGGCCGTCGCGCTCCTCCCATTCAAGCGCCGCATACCAGCCGGGCCGGCCGTCCATTTCGAGAAACTCCGTCTCCGTGAGCGGGACGGCGACGCGGCGCATCGCCGCGAAGGCGTCGGGCAGGCGCACGCGGTCGAGGAGCCCCGTCACGCGGTCCGTCAGCGCCCAGCCGCGATCGGCGAGCAGGACGCCTGTCGGATCGTTCCACCCATAGACGGCGCCGGCGAGGCTGACCGTGCGCGCCGTCATGCGCCACTCAAGCGCGGTCTCGGCGCCGATCGCGCGCAATTCTTCGCCGACCCAGGCATTGATCGCCGAGGGCGTCAGGGAATAAGCGCTGACCCAGCCGAGCCCGTCATTTTCAAACGAAATCGGCGGGAAAAATGCGCCCGCCTTCACGGCCCAGCGCAGCGGGTTCGATGAGGCGGGGCGATAGCGCAGATAGCCCTCGACGATATCGACCGCCTCTATTTGTTCGGGATCGTGTTTCAAGGTCGCCGTCGCAAAAAGGGCGGGCGTCAGTTGGGCGCGGCCTTCGAGGAAAAGATCGCTCGCTTGCGCGTCGATGTCGCGCGCGCCCGGCTCGCCGTAACGCAGCTTGCCGAAGCCGCCGTCGAGATAGGAGCGCTCGCCCGACGGCGCGACGAGGCGCGCCTGCGCCAGGCCATGCGCGGAGAAGGACTGCGCCACGGCGGGCGCCGAGGCCGCGGCGATCGCGGCGAGCAAGGGGAAAAGCGCGCGACGACCGCTCATGCCGCCCTCCCGGCGACGCAAGCGCTGACGACAATCGGCGCGCGCAGCGTCACAATAGTTCCAGCGCCCGGCGCGCTCGCGATCGTCAGCACGCCGCCATGCAGCGCCATGATCGCCGATGCGAGCGAGAGACCAAGCCCGGCGCCCGCATGTTTCGCATTATACTCGTCCGATCCGCGCTGAAACGGCTTCGTCAACCGCCCGACATCGTCTTGGCGCATGCCGACGCCGGTGTCGCGGATATCGATAACCGCCATATCATTTTCGGCGCGGGCGGCGATCACGACCGAACCGCCCCGCGGGGTGAATTTGACCGCATTGTGCATGACATTGCGCAGCGCCCGCGCGAGCGCCGCATAATCCCCGTCAAGCTTGGCTGAAAGATCGAAATTCCGCTCGACGCTGAGCGAGACGCCGCCCTCCCTCGCCATGCCGGAAAGATCCGCGAGCGCCTTCTCGACAATCTCGACGGCATCGAAAATATCGCGCCGAAGGTCAAATTTTCCCGCGTCGAATTTCGCCGTATCGATGATATCGTTGTGGAGCGCGAGGAGCTCCCGGCCGCTTTTGCAGATATAACCGGCGAAAGCGATATAATCCGGCTTGCCGACGGGACCGAGCTGTTCCTCGCGAATGACGTCGCCGAAGCCAATAATGGCGTTGAGCGGCGTTCTGAGCTCATGGCTCATATTGGCGATGAATTGCGACTTCGCCCGGTCCGCGTCGCGCGCCTGATCGCGGGCGGTTTCAAGCGAACGGGCCGTCTCGATGAGACGCTCCTCGCGGGCGCGAATGCCGTCAGCCATGTCGGCGAGCGCCGTCGCAAGCTGGCCGATCTCGTCATCCGACGCGATTTCGCGTTCGATCCCATAGTCGCCGGCGCGAATGCGCCGCGCCGCGCCCGCAAGCGCCTCGATGGGGCGCGCAATCCCCCGCGCAATGATGAACGCGCCGCTCGCGGCGACAACGACGCCCGCAAGCAGGATGAACAGCAAAGGGCCGAACACCTCCCAGTTGCTCGACAGGACGTCGTCAAGGCGGTGCTCGTGAATGACGAATATCGGCGGGCTCTCTTTCGCCGTCGGCAGCTCGCGCGCCGAGACGAGATAATCGCGCCCCTCATGCGCCGAGATCATGACGTCGCGGCTATAAGGATCAAACCCCGCCGGCAATTCGAAATGCTGCGCGCGATCGGCGCTCGTTGCGAGGACGCGCCAGCCGCCGCCCTGACCCTCGCCCGCCGCGCTCGTTGCGAGCGCGATCGAAAGCGGGGCCGACGCCAGACGACGCATGTCGTCGAGAAGCGGTCCGTCGACCGGCACGAAGGCCGCGACAAAACCAATCGCGGTCGGCGCAAGGACCGGCGCGACGACGATCCAGCTCGTTTCGCCGTCAAGCGTTGCAAGCGCCGTCGCCGAACCCTCGCGATAGGCGGTTTCGATCAGGCTGTCGAAAGGAAAAGGCGTCCCGCCAGCGCCGGCGTCGCGGGTGTCGGCGCGCACGACAGTATCGAGATCGATAAACATCATTCGGCGCGCTTCGATGCGCCGGCCGTGATTGCGCAAGGTCGACAAGGCCGTTGCACGGTCGTTCTCCGCGATCGCGCTTCGAAGGCCGTAGTCGAGCGCAAGCACCTGAACGCCGGTCGAGACGCGGTCGGCCAGCATGTCGAGATGGCGCAAGAATGTCTCGTTCGCCGAGGCGAGCTGCTGCTTGCCTTCGCTGACCATCGCCTGGCGCGCGTAACCATAGACAAATGCCCCGGTGACCGCCTGCGCCACGACGAGCAGCAGGATGAGAAAGAGACTTAGCCGGTTTCTGAACCGCATCGCGCCCGCCCCTTAATAACGATGCGCGCCGCGCGATTTGCGCGGGACCGCAAGAGGCAGGACGAGTTCAACCAAAGTCTTGTCCTCGTCGATAACGGCGTCCTGCGTCGTCGTCTTGCCGTTTGCGCGCGCGCGCGGATGCCAGGCGGAAATCTTGACGGCGCCCCGAGGGGCGTCCGCGATCACGGCGAGTCCAGCCTTGTCCGTCTTCGCCGCGTAAGGCGCCTCCGTGACGACGGCATAGGTGATCATATTGTCATGCACATTGCAGCCGATCGCTGCGACGCCGACAGTGTCGTATTTAATGATCGGCGAGACGTCGCCCGGCTTCACGACGAATTCGAAACGATTCATCGACGCAAAAGAATAGACGTGGTGGAAGACGCTGTCGCTGTTCGCAAATTGTATCGAGTCGCCCGGCCGCAGGAGAGTGACAAGAGGCAGGAACTCCTCCGAACGCTGATCGACAAGATAGGGCTCTCGGCGCGGCGCGGACCTTGCTCCCACGGTTGCGAGCGTGACGACGGCGTCGGCGACAGGCGCGCCGGCTTCATCGCGCACCGAGACGCGAAGCTCGGCGCCGCTCGCGCCGGTCATGGCGGCGAGCCAGACTGCGCCGGCCATGCACCCAATTTTCCACCGCATCGCCGAAACTTAGCCACGCAATGGTTAACGCCCATTGAAGTATCGCTCAAATCGCCGGCGCGAAGCGACCCCGCGCGCGGGATCGAGAACATATTCGCTGAGATCGGGACGCTTCATCTCTTTAAGGAAGGTCCGGACATTGTGCGGATAGAGCGTGAAATTGCGGCCCTCCGCATCGACATACCAGGCGCCGCAACCGGCCGCCCAGACGCGATGCGCCAAGGCCTGCTGGAGACGCTTGTCATAGGCCGCCGCCGCGGCCTCGGAAGGCGCAAGAAGGACCCCCCGCGCGGCTTCCTCGATGAGCTGCATGACGTATTTCACCTGCGCCTCGATCATCAGGATGACCGAGTTATGGCCGAGGCCGGAATTCGGCCCGAGCAGCAGGAAGAAATTCGGAAAACCGGGGACCGCGACGGTGCGATGCGCGGCGACGCCCTTCGCCCAGGCCTGTCGAAGCGTGCGCCCCCCCGGCCCCGTCACCTCGACCGAGGCGAGCAGGTTGAACGGCCTGAAGCCCGTCGCCAGCACGATGACGTCGGCCGGCCGCAATCGCCCGTCTTTCGTCCTCACGCCGTCTTCCTCGAAGCGCTCGATCCCGTCCGTGACAAGCTCGACATTTTCCCGCTGAAGCGCCGGGAGATAATCGTCGGAGATGATGATGCGCTTGCAGCCGAGCGGGTAGTCCGGCGTGAGCTTCGCCCGCAGCGCCTCGTCCTTCACTTCGCGCTGAAGATATTTCTTAAGCTCGCCCGTGAAATAGCGCTTCACCCAATTGTCGCGTTCGAGAAACGCGTTGTGTCGCGCCTCAAGCAGCATGAAATACCAGAACCGATAGGCCCGCGCCGCGAGCGGGAACGTTTTGAAAAGCGCCTTCGCCCAATCGGGATAGGCGTAGGCCTCGCGCGGCGCGACCCAATTCGCCGTGCGCTGATAAAGGTCGAGATGGGCGACGAGCGGCGCGATCGCGGGGACGACCTGCGCCGCGCTCGCGGCCGAGCCGATGACGGCGACGCGCCGGCCGGAGAGATCGACGTCATCGCGCCATTTTGCGGTGTGAAAGACTGGGCCCTTGAAGGCGGCGCGCCCGGGAAACTCCGGCCTGTTCGGCTCGTGCAGGCCCCCGAGCCCGCTGACGACGACATCGGCGCGCGCCGTCGCGCCGTCCGCGAAGTCGATCGTCCAGCGCGCGCCGTCATGATGAATACGGACGATTTTCCTGCCGAATTCGGCGCGCGCATAGAGATCGTGCTTCTCCGCGCAGGCGCGCATATAGTCCCAGATCTCCGCCCCCGACGAATAGCGCTCCGACCATGCCGGATTGGGCTCATAGGAGAAGGAATAAAGATGCGAGGGAACATCGCAGGCGACGCCCGGATAGGCGTTCTCCCGCCAGGTCCCGCCAAAGTCCTCGGCCTTTTCGTAGATCGTGAAATCCGCAAAGCCGCGCCCTTTAAGCGCGATCGCCATCGCCATGCCGGAAAAGCCGGCGCCGAGAATGGCGACGCGCGGCGTCACGACTTCACCGAGAAAGGCGTGAAATCGGTCTCCTCGTCATAGACGTCGACGCCCTCGGCGCGCTTTAGGAATCCGACGGCGCGATAGGTGAGAGGCGTCAACAGCGCTTCCCAGGAGACTTTCAACGCATAATTCGTCGCCATCACCGTGACGAGCAGATCGACCGGCCAAAGGCCGGCGAAAGCGAGCGGATAGAAAATAAGCGTGTCGACGCCCTGCCCGACGATCGTCGAGCCGATGGTCCGGCGCCAAAGATTCTTGCCGGCCGAGGCGACCTTCATCCGCGCCATGACATAGGCGTTCGAGAGCTCTCCAGCCCAAATCGCAAGGCAGGACGCGGCGACAATGCGCGGGGCCTGGCCGAAATTCAGCGCGAAGGCGGCCTGCTTGTCGAGGCCGCCGAGATCGACATTCCAGCCGGGCGAAGGCGGCATCGCGGTGATGACCGCGGCCATCGCGGCCGAAAAGGCCGCCGCCCCGAAGCCCGCCCAGACGACCCGCCGCGCGCGCGCATAGCCGTAGACCTCCGTCAGCACGTCGCCGAGCACATAGGAAAGCGGAAAGAAGAGAATGCCCGCGCCGAAGGTGAACCCCGCGACTTCCGCGACCTTCCCCGCGCCGATAATGTTCGAACACACGATCAGCACGCAGGTCGCCGCCATCGCGAAATCATAATAGCGAAAGCGATGCGAAGAGAGCGCCGCCGCGCGGTCGATCTTTTCAAGAACCGGCTCAGTCATCGGCGCGCTCGCGCGCCAGCGCCTTGACGACGCCGCGCAGGGTCCTGACTTCCGCCTCGGTGAATCCGGCGCGCGTCAGCGCGACCCTCAGATTGCGCTCCATCGCCGGCCGCTTGTCCGGCGGGAAGAAATAGTTCGCCGCGTCAAGCGCGCCGAAAAGATGCGCGATGAGGCGTTCGAGATCGGTTCTCGCCGCGGGCTCGGCCGAATCGAGATCGCCGGCAAAGCCCGTGCGGCCGTCGGCCTTCGCCCATTCATAGGCGAGGACGAGCGCGGCCTGCGCCAGATTGAGCGAGGCGAAGGCAGGATTGACCGGGATCGAGACGACCGCGTCGGCGCGCGCGACGTCTTCATTGGAAAGCCCCGCGCGCTCCGGCCCGAAAAGGACCGCCGTCCGCTCCCCGCGCGCGATCCGCGCCTTCATCGCCGCCGCCGCCTCGGCCGGCGACAAGACCGGGAGCAGCATCTCGCGGGGGCGCGCCGTCGTCGCGAGGACATAGCCGCAATCGGCGATCGCCGCCTCGGTCGTCGCAAAGAGGCGGGCCTCATTGACGACGAGACTCGCGCCGGAGGCCGTCGCCGTCGCCGCGGGATTCGGCCAGCCGTCCCGCGGGGCGACGAGCCGCAGCGCCGAAAGCCCGAAATTCAGCATCGCCCGCGCCGCCGCCCCGATATTTTCCCCGAGCTGCGGCTCGACAAGGACAAAGACCGGGCCGGGGCGGAGCGCGCCCGCGCCGTCGCGCCTGCCTTGCCGCTCAACGACCACCTCGTCCGCCTCTTTATTTTCCGGGGCGCGCGATGCTATAGGCGCCCGACCCGTTCACTCAAAACCCGGTAGGACCTTCCATGCCGAAAATCAAAGTCGAAAATCCCGTCGTCGAGATGGACGGGGACGAGATGACCCGAATCATCTGGAAGATGATCAAGGACAAGTTCATCCACCCCTATCTTGAGATCGACCTGAAATATTTCGATCTCGGGATCGAAGAGCGCGACCGGACGAACGACCAGGTGACGATCGAGTCGGCCGAGGCGACCAAAAAATACGGCGTCGCCGTCAAATGCGCCACGATCACGCCGGACGAAGCGCGGGTCAAGGAATTCAACCTCAAGGAAATGTGGAAATCGCCCAACGGCACCATCCGCAACATTCTCGGCGGGGTCGTCTTCCGCGAGCCCATCATCATCCGCAATGTGCCGCGGCTCGTCCCGAACTGGACGCAGCCCATCATCATCGGCCGCCACGCCTTCGGCGACCAGTATCGCGCGACCGACATGCTCTTTCCGGGCAAGGGCAAGCTGACCATGAAATGGGAGGGCGACAATGGCGAGGTGATCGAAAGGGAAGTCTTCAAGGCGCCCAGCGCCGGGATTTATCTCGGCATGTACAATCTCGATCAGTCGATCATCGACTTCGCGCGCGCCTGCCTTAATTACGGCCTGCAACGCAAATATCCGGTCTATCTGTCGACCAAGAACACCATCCTCAAGAAATATGACGGCCGCTTCAAGGATCTCTTCCAGGAAATTTTCGACAAGGAGTTCAAGGCGAAATTCGCCGACTTGAAGCTCACCTATGAGCACAGGCTTATCGACGACATGGTGGCCGCGTGCCTCAAATGGTCGGGCGGCTATGTCTGGGCCTGCAAGAATTATGACGGCGACGTGCAGTCCGATACCGTCGCGCAAGGCTTCGGCTCGCTCGGCCTCATGACCTCCGTTCTGATGACGCCGGACGGCAAAACGGTCGAAGCCGAGGCCGCCCACGGCACGGTGACGCGCCACTATCGCGCGCATCAGCGCGGCGAGGAGACCTCGACCAATCCGATCGCCTCGATCTACGCCTGGACGCGCGGGCTCGCCCATCGCGGCAAGCTCGACGACAATGACGCGCTCATCCGCTTTGCAGAAACGCTCGAAAGGACCGTCATCAAGACGGTCGAGCAAGGCCATATGACGAAGGACCTCGCCCTTCTCATCGGCGCCGAGCAAAAATGGCTGACGACCGTCGATTTTCTCGACAAGATCGACCAGAACTTCCAGAAGGCGATGGCGGCCTGAGGCTTTTTTCCGCTCATCCCGGCAAAAGCGGGATCGAGCGGCATGATGCGGACCCATGATGCGGACCTGTGTAGCGACAACGGCTCGCCTCGACCCTGCAACCGCCAGTCTTCTCACAGGAACCTTGAAACGCGTCTTCGGCTTTGACGGCTTTCGTCCGGGCCAGGAAGAAATCATCGCCGCGATGGTCGCCGGGCAAAACCTCCTCGCGGTCATGCCGACCGGCGCCGGCAAAAGCCTTTGCTATCAATTGCCGGCGCTGGCGGGCGAGGGGCTCGCCATCGTCGTCTCGCCCCTGATCGCGCTCATCGACAATCAACGCGCGCAGCTCAACGCCGTCGGCGCGCCGGTCGGGGCGATCCATTCGGGCCGGCCTCGCGGCGACAATGTCGCCGACTGGCGGCGCGCCGCGTCGGGCGAAACGCGGCTTCTCTATATGTCGCCCGAGCGCCTCATGAGTCCGCGCATGATGGACGCGCTCGGGAGCCTCGACATTCGCCGCTTCGTCGTCGACGAGGCGCATTGCATCAGCCAGTGGGGCCATGATTTCCGCCCGGACTATCTGGGCCTTGAAATCCTGCGCGAGCGCTTTCCCGCCGCGCGCGTCGCCGCCTTCACCGCGACTGCGGATGCGCGCACGCGCGCCGACATCTGCGAACGCCTGCTCGGACCGGCGGGCGCCCTATTCGTCCATGACCTCGCGCGGCCGAATATCGAGATCGCGATCGAGCCGAAGACGAATGCGCGCGCCCGTCTCGTCGAACTCGCCCGCGAGCATCAAGGCGAACAGGGCATTGTCTACTGCCTCTCGCGCAAGGGCGCCGAGGAGACCGCGCAATATCTCTCCGAGAATGGCGTCAGGACGCTCGCCTACCATGCCGGGCTCGACGCCGAGACGCGCGCCGACCGGCTCAACGCGTTTCTCTCCGAACCCGATCTTTCGATCGCGGCGACCATCGCCTTCGGCATGGGCATCGACAAGCCGGACATCCGCTTCGTCTTTCATCTCGACATCCCGTCCTCGATCGAGGCCTATTATCAGGAAATCGGCCGCGCCGGCCGCGACGGCCTTCCCGCCCGAGCGGTGATGCTCTACGGCGCCGGCGACATCGCCCGCCGTATGCGGATGATCGAGCGCAGCGACGGCGCCGAGGCCGCGCGCCGGGTCGAGCAGCGCCGCCTCGCCGAACTCGCCACGCTCTGCGAAAGCGTCGCCTGCCGCCAGCAGGCGATCCTCCGTCATTTCGATCAGGAGGCTGGCCCGTGCGGCGCGTGCGACAATTGCCGGAACCCGCCGGAGCTTGAAGAGGCGACGAGACAGGCCCGCGCCGCGCTCTCGGCGATCGCGACGACCGGCGAGCGCTTCGGCGCGGCGCATATCGTCGATATATTGCGCGGCGCGGACACGGAAAAAATCCGCGAGCGCGGCCATGACGGCCTCGCCGTCTATGGCGCAGGCGGGGGCGAGGAAACGCCGTTCTGGCGCTCGCTCCTGCGCCAGCTCGCGGCGAAAGGCTATATTGCAACGCATAGGGAGCATGGCGGGCTTTCGATCGCGGCGAAGGGCCGCGCGCTTCTCTCCGGCGAGGAAAGCTTCGCCATGCGCCGCGTCGAGGCGCGCGCGCGCCGGCGCGCGGCGCGCGGCGCGCCGCCGAGCGCGGCCGGCGTCGATCAGGCGCTCCTGCATGCGCTGAAACAGCGCCGAACGGCGCTCGCCAAGGCGCGGGGCGCGCCGGCCTATGTGATTTTTTCGGACAAGAGTCTCATCGACATGGCGGCGAGAAAGCCGGCGACGCGCGCCGAATTCGCCGCTGTCTTCGGGGTCGGCGCCGCCAAGCTCGCCGCCTTCGCCGATGAGTTTCTCGCCGTCATCGCGCAAGAAGGCTGAGGCGGCGGGCGGTAAATTGCGATCAGCGCTCCCCGTTGCCCATCCTTCGTGACGCGGCCCTCGCGGGCCGCTCCTCAGAATGAGGCCCGTGCTTTGTTGCAATATCGCACGGGCTCATCCTGAGGAGGCGCGAAGCGCCGTCACGAAGGATGGGCCGCGGGGGCTCTGATTCAGATCAACTGCCGCGCTAACGTCACTCCTCGCAAAATTTGCTCGCTTCGCCGCGCGGCGGCTTGAACCGGCGCGCCATCGGCGCAATGGTTTGGCGCGCCGGCTCACGGGGGACGATCGATGACGAAGACACTCTCAGGGCTTGTCGCCGCTTCGGCGCTTTTGCTCGCAAGCGGCGCGGCGTCCGCTGCGGAAAAGACATTCGATTTCACCGATTTTGACTCCGTTTCGGTGGCGGCCGGCGTTCACGCCGTCATCGCCGCCGGCGCCGATTATTCGGTGCGCGCCGAAAGCAGCGAGGAAGGCCTTGAAAAGCTCGAAATCAATGTCGGCGGCGGAAAGCTCAGAATCGGCCGCAAGCAGAGCGTTTCCTTTTTCGGCCGACAACCGGCCATCACGGTGCATGTCGCGATGCCGGCGCTGAGCGCGCTCGACATCTCCTCGGGATCAACGACGGAAGCGAGCAGCGTCGCGGCGGGCTCCTTCGACCTCAACGGATCAAGCGGCGCCCATGCGACGATCAAGGGCGAATGCGCCGCGCTCGATCTTGATATTTCAAGCGGGGCGCATATCGACGCCGAAGATCTGAAATGCAAATCGGCGCGCGCGAACGCCTCCTCCGGCGGCAGCGCAACGCTCTTTGCGTCCGAAAGCCTCAACGCGGATGCTTCGAGCGGCGGGCTGCTGACTGTCCACGGCGCGCCGACAAATGTGACGACGGACAAATCGTCCGGCGGGCGGGTTCGCCTCGTCCGATAGAAGGTCGGATGAGGCGCTTGAAGCTTGGGGCGGGATCGGTTTGAGCGAGACGTCTTTCTAAGACGCCGCCGCGATCGCGGTCGCGATCGCCTCGACGGCCTCTGCCGCCTTGGCGCCCTCAGGACCGCCGGCTTGCGCCATGTCAGGCCGCCCGCCCCCGCCCTGGCCGCCGACGGCCTCGGCGCCCGCGCGAACGAGATCGATCGCGGAAAGCCGCTCTTTCAAATCGTCGGTGACCCCGACGGCGAGCGCGGCCTTGCCGTCATTAACGCCGACATAGGCGACGACGCCGGAGCCGAGCTTTTTCTTCGCGGCGTCGATGAGACCGCGCAGGTCCTTCGGCGCGACGCCGTCAAGAACGCGGCCGATATAACGCACCGAGCCGACCGCGCGCGCCTCCTCAGCGGGCGCGGCGGCCCCGTTTCCGCCGCCGCCAAGCGCGAGCTGCTTTTTCGCCTCGGCAAGATCGCGTTCAAGCTTTTTCCGCTCAGCGAGGAGCGCATCGAGCCGCGGGCCAAGCTCGGCCGGCGCGACGCGGAGCGCGTCGGCGGCGGCGCGCAACGCGCGAGCCTCCCCTTCGAGATAAAGCCGCGCCGCCTCGCCGGTCAGCGCCTCGATCCGCCGAACGCCGGCGGAAACGGCGCTCTCGCCCGTGATCTTGAAAAGCGCGATGTCGCCGGTGCGCCGCGCATGAGTGCCGCCGCACAGCTCAACCGAATAGGGCGCCTCAGGGTCGTCAAGCGCGACGCCCATCGTCAGCACCCGGACGTCATCGTCATATTTTTCGCCGAAAAGCGCAACGGCGCCCGAGGCGACCGCGTCTTCATAGGGCATGATGCGCGTTTCGACCGCGACATTCTGGCGAATGACCGCGTTGACGCGGGCCTCGATCTCGCCGATCTCGGCCGCGTTTAAGGATTTCGGGTTCGAAAAGTCGAAGCGGAAGCGGTCATGCGCGACGAGCGAGCCCTTCTGCGCGACATGCGGGCCCAGAACCTCCTTCAACGCCTTGTGAAGAAGGTGGGTCGCCGAATGATTCGCCCGGGTCCTGCCGCGGCGCGCAACATCGATCGCGAGGCGGACCGCATCGCCGGTCTTGACGGCGCCCTTCACGACCTCGCCGAGATGGCCATGCAGCGCGCCGGCGCGCTTCTTGACGTCCCTGACCTCGACCGCCAGGCCCGTCTCGGAGGTGATGAATCCGGCGTCGCCCGCCTGGCCGCCGGATTCGGCGTAGAAGGGCGTTTGGTTGACGATGATCTCGACCTCGTCGCCGGCGCGCGCCGCATCGACGCTCTTGCCGTCCTTGACGATCGCCTGGACGAT
>JBFXBB010000007.1:0-22212 GCA_050183685.1 Amphiplicatus sp. | reverse complement strand
ACAATCACGACGTCGATGACGGCCTCAGGGCCGGACTCTTTTCCTTTGAGGAGGCGCGGGGCCTGCCGCTGGTCGGGCCGGCGCTCGCCGCGGCCGAAATGCGATGGCCCGCCGCGCCGCGCGATGTCCTAATCGCCGAGGCGGTCTCGGTCCTGATCGGGGAAATGATCGCCGACGTGGTCGAGGAGACCCGGGCGAGGCTCGCCGCGCTCGCCCCGCGGGACGCCGACGCCGTCCGGCGCGCGGGCCGCCAGACCGCCGCCTTTTCCGACCTGATGCAGCAAAGGCTCGCCGACCTCCGGCGGTTCCTGCAAGAGAATATGTACCGCCACTACAAGGTTAACCGAGCCCGCAGCCAGGCGCGGCGCATCCTCCGCGCCCTGTTCGATCTTTTTTTCGAGGAGCCCGAGATCCTGCCGCCCGAATGGTTCGCTCGCCAGGAAGGCCAGGCGGAGGCCCGCCGGGCGCGAGTCGTCTGCGATTATATCGCCGGCATGACCGACCGCTATGCGGCGCGCGAATATGAACGCCTTTACGGCTTCGGTCCGGGCCTATAAAGCCAAGTTCTATCAATAATATCATCCCGCGCGCCGGGATGATATGCTGGCGCGGCGACGACGATTCGCGCGCCGGCTGCGCCGCAGGCCTTGAAGACCCGAGAAAGCTGTGGCCGCCGGGGCTCCCGACAGGCGGGAAGGAGATGAGGCATGAACGCGCAGAGCGAAAGCTTCGAAGAAGAATACGAGGAATATGACGAGTTCGACGAAGACGACGAGGGCGAGCGCGGCCTATCGGGCCTAGTCGTTCTCTTAATGGGCGTCGTCATGCTGGGCGCATTCGCCTCCGTCGTCTGGATCGCCTATCAGCAAGGCATCAAGACGGGCGGCGCGCGTGAGAGCGCGCCTTATGTCGCGGCCGATCCCGAGCCGTTGAAGATCGAGAACAAGGCGGCCGCCGAAGCCGGCGAGGACCGTCCGGTCTATGACCGCGTCGCCGGCGCCGAAGGCGAGCCCGTCGAAACCGTCGCCGAAGGCCCTGAGGAGCCGGCGACGCGCAGCCCCGCCGATCCGATCGCCGCGATCGCGCGCGGCGCGGATGAGGGCGCCGAAGTTGTCGATGACGCCGTCGCCGATCGCATCGCCACGCTTGCGGCCGCCGACGACGTCCCCGCGCCGTCGCCGCCGAAGCCGGCCGCGACGGCGCCGAAGCCCGCCGAACCCGCCTTGCGGACGCCGCCGCCGCCGACAAAGACCGCCGCCGCGTCGCCGCCGAGCGCTTCGAGCGCCAGCGGCGGGGCGCTTTCGGGCAGCCATCTCGTGCAGGTCGGCGCCTTCCGCTCCGAGGAGGAGGCGGCCGGCGTCTGGACTCGCCTGCAAGGCAAGCTCGGCGATTATCTCGGCGGCAAGTCGCGCGATGTCGAGCGCGCCGATCTCGGCGACAAGGGCGTTTATTATCGGCTCCGCATCGGGCCCTTCGCGTCGTCGGACGACGCCAAGACTTATTGCGAGGGCCTGAAATCGCGCGGCCAGGATTGCCTTGTCAAAGCGAAGTAAGAGAGGTTGCAGGGAGTTCGGCGGCGCCATGCGCAAAGGCCGTCAGCAACCTCCAACCTCTAACCTTTTCTAAATGCCGAGCGCCGCCATCTATGACTGCGAAGGAGCGCGCCTCTCGAAGGAGGAGCGCGCGTTTTTCCGCGATGCGGACCCGTGGGGCTTCATCCTCTTCGCGCGCCATTGCGAGAGCGCCGACGCTGTCCGCGCGCATTGCGCGGCGCTGCGCGAAACGGTCGGGCGCGACGCGCCGATCCTGATCGACCAGGAAGGCGGACGCGTCGTTCGGTTAAAGCCGCCCGCCTTTCCCGCCCATCCGCCGATGGCCGTCTTCGGCAAGCTGTGGAAGCTCGATCCGAAAAAAGCGCGCGCGGCGGCGCGGCTCAATGCGTTCCTCCTGGCGCGGATGGTTCGCAGCCTCGGCGTCACGGTGAATTGCGCGCCGATGCTCGACGTCCCCCAGAGCGATTCCGATCCGGTCGTCATCGGCGACCGCGTGCTTGCAACGCATGTCGATCAGATTTCCGCGCTCGGCCGCGACGTGATCGACGGATTGATCGAGGGCGGCGCGCTTCCCGTCATCAAGCATCTGCCCGGCCACGGCCGCGCGCTTTGCGATTCGCATCACGAATTGCCGCGCGTGACGGCGTCGAAGGAAGACCTCCGCGCCGTCGACTTCAAGCCCTTCGCGGCGCTGAAGGACGCGCCGATCGGCATGACGGCGCATATTCTTTACGACGCCTATGACAAGGAGCGGGTCTCGACCTTGTCGCCGATCGTCATCGAAGAGGCGATTCGCGGCGAGATCGGCTTTGACGGTCTTCTCCTCAGCGACGATCTGAAGATGAAGGCGCTGGCCGGGCCGCTCGCCGGACGCTCACGGGCGGCCCTTGAGGCCGGCTGCGATATCGCGCTGTGCTGCAACTATACCCTTGCGGAAAAAATCGCGGCGGCGAAGGAGACCCGCGCCCTCGAAGGCAAGGCCGCGGCGCGGGCGGCGGCGGCGCTCGCAAGGCTCACGGCGCCTGGCGGGCCGGATGTCGAAAGCGACTATAAGCGGCTCGCCGCGCTGCTCGTTCCGGCGCTCGCCTGAATGCTGAAAATCATAGGCCCAGGTCAGAATCGCCCCTACATTACCGCCGATGACGGACATCGCCCTTATCGACGAGCCCGCGCGCGAGGACGGCGCCGAGGCGTTTGACGCGCCCGTCAGGCGCGCCCCCGAGGCCGACATCGACGCGCTGATCGTCAATCTCGACGGCTATGAGGGTCCGCTCGACGTCCTGCTCGATCTCGCGCGCGCGCAGAAAGTTGATCTGCGGAAGGTTTCGATGCTCGCGCTCGTCGAGCAATATCTCGGCTTCGTCGAAGCGGCGAAGGCCCGCAGTCTCGAACTCGCGGCCGATTATCTCGTGATGGCGGCCTGGCTCGCTTATCTGAAATCGCGGCTTCTTCTTCCGGCGACGGAGGATGCGGGCGAGGAGCCGACGGCGGATGAAATGGCCGCGCGGCTCGCCTTCCAACTGATGCGGCTTGAGGCGATGCGCAAAGCCGCCGAGCGGCTGCTCGACTTGCCGCGGCTCGGCGTTGCGGTCTTCGCGCGCGGCGCGCCGGAGGGCGTGCGCGTCAAGCGCAAGGCGGACTGGCAGGCGAGCCTTTACGATCTCCTAGAGGCCTATGCGCGTCAGCGCATCGCCTCGGTCGACCGCACCTATAAGGTCGAGCCGCCGAAGGTCTACACGATCGAGGATGCGCGCGCGCGTTTCGAGCGGACGCTCGGGGCGATCCCCGATTGGGTGGAGCTGCGCGCCGTCGCGCCGATCCGCGAGGTCGACGCGCCGGCCTCCTCGATCGTCGCCTCGACCTTTAACGCCGCCCTCGAATTCGCCAAGGACGGACGGCTCGACCTGCGCCAGATCGCGCCGTTCGAGCCGATTTATGTGCGCCGCCGCGGCGGCGAGGAAAGGAACAGCGATGAGCGATCTTGACGCCGACGCCCGCCGCTTCGAAGGACTGGACGCGCGCCAATCCCAGGCCGCGCTCGCGGATGAATTGCAGGTCGAGATGGAAGAAAGCGATGAGTCCGAAACGCCGCCGCAATGGTCCCCGGAGGATCTTGCCGAACAGGCGCGCATGACGGAAGCGCTCCTTTTCGCGGCCGCCGAGCCGCTCGACGAGGCGGCGATCGCGGACCGCCTGCCGGCGGGCGCGGATGTGGCGGCGATCCTCCAAGTCCTTGCCGAGCGTTATCGGGGCGCGGGCGTCGCACTCGCCAAAATCGCCGGCAAATGGCGCTTCACGACGGCGGCGGACGTCGCGCATGTGCTGGAGCGCGAGCGCGTCGAGCCGCGGCGCTTGTCGCGGGCCGCGCTCGAAACCCTCGCCATCATCGCCTATCACCAGCCCTGCACCCGCGCCGATATCGAGGATGTGAGGGGCGTGATGCTCTCGAAAGGCTCGCTCGACCAGCTCCTTGAGATCGGCTGGGTGCGGCTGCGCGGCCGGCGCAAGGACGTTCCCGGCCGCCCCGTGCTCTACGGCACGAGCGCGGCTTTCCTTGAGCATTTCGGTCTTGAGAGCGTTTCGGACCTGCCGGGCCTCGCCGATCTCAAGGCCGCGGGGCTTTTGGAAGCGCGCCTGCCGCCAGGCTTTTCGGTGCCCAGTCCCGCCGATGCGGCCGAGGAGGAAGACCTTGTCGAGGAGGAGGGCGAGGCCGAATTCGCGCAGGATTTTCTCGAAAGCGAGGGGACGGGCGAGAGTTAGTCGGCGGACCGGGCGGCGCGCTGTGCGGCCCATCCTTCGCGACGGCGCTTCGCGCCTCCTCAGGATGAGGCTTTGCCTTGTTGCAACAACACGGGCCTCCTCCTGAGGAGCGCCCCGCCAGGGGCGCGTCACGAAGGAGGGGCCAGGACCTCCGGCTTTCATTGCAACGCCGCCTTTCAATCGCTACATGATTGATTCCGCAGTTCATGAGGCGCGTGAATGGGCCCCAGCTTGCAACAAATCTTGATCGTCCTCGTCCTCGTCCTGCTCCTTTTTGGCGGCGCCGGGAAAATCTCCTCTTTAATGGGAGACTTTGCTAAGGGGATCAAAGCGTTCCGGAAGGGTCTTCAGGATGATGATAAGAAGATCGAGGAACGCTCCGGAACCACGGTCGACGTCACGCCCGCCAAGGATGCGGACAGGCAGAAATCCTAGGGCGCGTTTCGCCCCATGAATCTCGTTCCCCAATTCGGCTTTTTCGAGCTTGTCGTCATCGCGGTGATCGCGCTCGTCGTCGTCGGGCCGAAAGACCTGCCGAAACTGATGCGCGCGGCCGGCAAGGCCGTCGCCCAGGCGCGGCGCATGGCCGCCGAATTCACCGCCGCCTTCGACCAGATGGCGCGCGAAGCCGAGATGGAAGAGATGCGCAAGGAGATCGAGGCGCTGAAACGCGACAATCCGCTCGCCGAGGCGAAACGCGAGATCGAGGACGCGACCCGGCCGATCGAAGAGTCGATGCGCGAAGAGCAAGAGAAATTGACCGAAGCGGCGCGCCCTCCCCTCCCGGAGCCCGCCGATGACCGGGCGCCATGACGGAGCCCTCGGAGAAGAAAACGTCCAGCGAGGACGACGAGGTCGAGGCCTCCGCCGCGCCCTTGCTCGATCATCTGACCGAACTGCGCTCGCGTCTCATCGTCTCGATCGCCGCGATCGGCCTTGCATTCGTCCTGTGCTTTGTCTTTTCGAAGCAGATTTTCGACTTTCTCATCATTCCCTTCGTCAGGGCGGTGGGGCAGGGCCCGGACGGGCGCGATCCGACGCTTTATTTCGCGCCGCTCGAATTCTTTTTCACGCGCGTGCGGCTTTCGGTTTTCGCCGGCGTCGTCGTCGCCTTTCCGGTCCTCGCCTATGAGGCCTATCGCTTTGTCGCGCCGGGACTTTATCGGCGCGAGCGAAAGGCGGCGCTGCCCTTTCTCGTCGCGATGCCGGCGCTTTTTCTGGCGGGCGCGAGTCTCGTCTATTTCGTGATGATGCCCTTCGTGATGCGCTTCGCCGTCGGTTTCGAGGCGGAGGCGGGCGAGGGCCAGGCCGCGAGCTATCAGCTTCTGACGCGGGTCGGCGATTATCTCGCGCTGACGACGACGCTCATGCTCGCTTTCGGCTTTGCCTTCCAACTGCCGGTGTTCTTGACGCTGCTCGCCCGGGCGGGGCTCATCGACGCGGCCTTTTTGACCCGGCACCGAAAGATCGCGATTGTCCTCATCTTCGTTGCGGCCGCCTTTCTGACGCCGCCCGATCCCTTCAGCCAGCTCGTCCTCGGCTCGTGCATTCTCGGGCTTTATGAAGTCTCGGTCCTGTCCGTGAAACTCGCCGAGAAAAAGGCCAAGCGGGAGCGGGATGACAGCGCGGCGCAAACGACCTAAAGCTCGCCGCGCGATGCATGATCTGAAGGAAATAAGGGACCATCCGGACGCCTTCGACGCCGGGCTTGCGCGGCGGGGACTTTCTCCGCGCGCCGGCGAGCTTCTCGCCCTCGACGAGGACGCGCGCAAATTCACGACGGCCTTGAACGACCTTCAGGCCCGCCGCAACGCCGCCTCGAAGGCGATCGGCGCGGCGAAGGGAAAGGGCGAGGAGGCCGAGGCGCGGCGCCTCATCGAGGAGGTCGAGCGCATCAAGGCGCAGATGCCGACGGCCGAAAAAGAACAGGCGCGCTATGCGGGCAAGCTCGACGCGATCCTCGCCGAACTCCCGAACCTTCCCGCCCCCGATGTCCCCGCCGGCGAAAGCGAGGACGACAACAAAGAGCTGCGCCGCATCGGCGAGCCGGGGCGGTTGAATGCGCCGAAAGAGCATTTCGATCTCGGCGAGGCGCTGGGCCAGATGGATTTCGAGACGGCGGCGGCGATGTCCGGCGCGCGCTTCGTGCTCCTGAAAGGCCCGCTTGCGCGGCTTGAGCGCGCGCTCGCCAATTTCATGCTCGATCTTCATACGGAGGAATTCGGCTATCGGGAATGCGCGCCGCCGCTCCTTGTCAAGGACGAGGCCCTTTACGGCACGGGGCAATTGCCGAAATTTGCGGGCGACCTTTTCAGGACGACGCCCGACCACTGGCTCATCCCGACCGCGGAGGTCTCGTTGACGAATATCGTGCGCGAGAAAATCCTCGACGCCGATGATTTGCCGCTGCGCTTCACGGCCTGGACGCCCTGCTTCCGCTCGGAGGCGGGCGCGGCCGGCAAGGACACGCGCGGCATGATCCGGATGCATCAGTTCTCCAAGGTCGAGCTCGTCTCGGTGACGAGGCCCGATCAGTCGGCGGCCGAGCATGAACGGATGACGGCCTGCGCCGAGGAGGTCTTAAAGCGGCTCGGCCTGCCGTTCCGGACGATGCTGCTGTGCGCGGGCGACATGGGGTTTTCCGCCGAGAAGACCTACGATATCGAGGTCTGGCTTCCCGGCCAGAACCGCTATCGCGAGATTTCCTCCTGTTCGAATTGCGGCGCCTTTCAGGCGAGGCGCATGCGCGCGCGCTTCCGGGCGAAAGGCGACAAGCAGACGCAGTTCGCGCACACGCTCAACGGCTCCGGCCTCGCCGTGGGGCGGACGCTTGTCGCTGTCTTGGAGAATTATCAGGAAGCGGACGGGTCGGTTGCGGTTCCGGAAGTTTTGGTTCCCTATATGGGTGGGGTTAAGTCCCTAGTCCCTAGTCCCTAGTCCCTCTATGCGCATCCTCTGCACCAATGACGACGGCGTCCACGCGCACGGTCTTGAAAGCCTTGTGAAAATCGCGCGCGACCTCTCCGACGACGTCTGGGTCGTCGCGCCGCATGAGGAACAGTCGGGCTCGGCGCGCTCCTTGACGCTCGCCCATCCCTTGCGTGTGCGTCAATATGACGAGCGGCGCTTCTCGGTCTCCGGCACGCCGACCGACGCGGTGATGATGGGCGTGACGAAGCTCCTCGGCGACACGCGCCCCGATCTCGTTCTTTCCGGGGTCAATAACGGCCAGAATCTCGCCGAGGACGTCACCTTCTCCGGCACCATCGCCGGCGCCTTTCAGGGAATGACGCTCGGCATTCCCTCGATCGCGCTTTCGCTCGCGCGGCTCGAACGCGCCCGCGCCCGCTGGGACACGCCGGAAAAACACGCGCCCGGCATTATTAGGCGGCTGCTCGCCGCCGGTTGGCCCGAAGACGTCGTCATCAACGTCAATTTCCCCGACCGCCCCGCCGAGGCGGTCGCCGAGATCGAGGTGACGACGCAGGGCCATCGCGACGCCGTCCAGCTTTTCGCCGAGGAGCGCACGGATCTGCGCGGCGGAACCTATTATTGGTTCGGCTTTTCGGGCCATCGCTCGGACCCCCCCGCGGGGACGGATCTCCGCGCCGTCTATGAGGGCCGCATCTCGGTGACGCCCTTGCATCTCGCCCTGACGCATCAGGACGCGCATCGCGTGCTCGGCGCCGTGCTCGACGGGCCGGTTGAAAAGAGGAAATAGGGAAGGCGCTTTCTTCCCATCGCCCCTTCCGTTCATTAACTTCTTCTTAACCGAAATCCGCGACTGATATTAATTAAGCGTTAACGGGGCGGAGCGGCGATGCGGGGCATGTCTTCTTTCATTATCGGCGCGAGCGCGGCCGCGCTTGCGGCCTGCGGCACCCATGAATCGGTGCGGCGCGCGGCCGTCGCGCCTGCCGCTCCTTATGATCCGCCTACGGTCTATCAGGCGCCGGCCCCGAAGGCCCCGAAGGCCGCGCCGGTCGCGCCCGTCTCGACCGACTTTTCGCGCGGCGAGCTTGCGCCGGTCGCAAAGTCGGCGCCGACCTATATCTCGATGAATGGCGCCGCCGCGCCGAGCGCTTCCGGCAATCTCGTCACCGTCCGGCCGGGCGACACCGTTTTCGCGATCGCCCGGCGCGCCGGCGTGCGGCCCGACGCGATCATCGCCGAGAACGGGCTGCGCCCGCCTTATACGCTGAAGGTCGGCGACACGCTGCGCGCGCCCGATCCCGAACGGAAGATCGAGAACAGGCTGACCGAGCCCGCGCCGATTCGCGCGGTCGTCGCGAGCGACCGCCTGCACAAGGTGCGCCCGGGCGACACGCTCTATTCGATTTCGCGTTCCTCGGGCGTCGGCGTCGAGAAGATCGCGACGGCGAACCGCCTGCGCCCGCCTTATCCGCTGAAGGTCGGCGACGAGATCCTCGTTCCCGGCGCGCGCGGCGAGACGGCCGGGCCCGTCCGGCGCGAGGTCACGGCGCCGCGCGAGGACGTCGCCGAGATCGCGCGCGCTATTTCCTATGCCGAGCCGAAGCCCGCCGCGCCGAGGCTTTTCGACTGGCCGGTCAAAGGCGCCGTCATCGGCGACTATGGCGCGGGCGCGATGGGACGGCGCAATGACGGCGTCAATATCGCCGCGCCTGTCGGCACGCCCGTCCGCGCCGCCGCCGACGGCGAGGTCGTCTACCGGGGCTCCGAACTCGACGGCTACGGGAATTTGCTGCTCGTTAAGCACCAGGACGGCTTTGTGACCGCCTACGCCCATAATGACGCGATGCTGGTCAAGAAGGGCGATCTCGTCCGCCAGGGCCAGGTCATCGCCAAGGTCGGCCAGACCGGCGCGGCGACCGAGCCGCAGCTTCACTTCGAAATCCGCCAGAATCTGAAATCGGTCGACCCGATGGAGTTTTTGCAGGATTAAGCCTGCGATATGAAGGAAGGCCCTCGCGTCGCCCGCCGGTCCTTCCCGAGGCGGCTTTATTTTCTGTCGGCCTGCTCCCGCAGCCTTTCGTCCTGATACTGAATGCCCCAGCCGATGATCATGCGCCAGAGCGCCTCGGCCATTTCGGGCGGCATCCCGGCCTCGGCGGCGCGCGCGCGCACCTTGTCGATCACTTCGCGACTGCGCCAAGGCACGTTCGCGGCGGTTTTTTCGCTGCGCTTCAGCGTCCACATGCGATCGACATAGCGCCATCGCTCGGCGAGGAGATCGACAAGGCCGAGATCGATGCGGTCGATCTCTTTCCTGACCTCGTCCATCGAGGCGCAGTCTTTCGGGACTTTCGGCATGGGGTTCTCCTGTTACGACGGGGTCGGCCCTAGGCCGCTCATCCCGGCTTTCGCCGGGATGAGCGGGCAGAGGGGGTCATTGACAAGCGCATCGTCTCAGCGCGCCTGCGCCATTGCGTCTTCATAAGCCTCAAGCGCCTTGAGCCAGGCTTCCTCCGTCGCTGCGATGGCCGTCACGAGGGCGGCGCGCTCCCTTTGCAGCTTCATGGCCCGGGCAAGGTTTTTTTCATAGAGGCCCGGTTCGGCGAGCGCGGCGTCGAGGCGCGGCAGGATCGCGTTGAGCTCGGCGAGGCGGGCTTCTTGCGCCTGCGCTCTTTTTTTCAAGGGACTGACGGCGTCGCGCGCCTCGGCTCCGCGCTGGCGGGAGGCGGCCCTCATATCCGGCGCTTTCGCCGTTTCCTTTTTCGCCGCGGTTTTTTGCGCGTCGAGCACGCGCTGGCGGTAATCGTCGATATCGCCCTCGAAGGGCGCGGCGCGGCCATCCTTGACGAGCCAGAGCCGGTCGGCGACGGCCTCGGCGAGATGGGCGTCATGGGTGATGAGAAGGACGGCGCCCGAATAATCGTTCAGCGCTTCGGCGAGGGCTTCGCGCGCGTCCATGTCGAGATGGTTCGTCGGTTCGTCGAGCACGATGACATGCGGCCCGTGAAAAGTGATGAGCCCGAGAAGAAGCCGCGCCTTCTCGCCGCCCGAAAGCTTCTCGACCTTGGTGTCGGCCTTGTCGGCGGGAAAGCCGAGGCCCGCCGTTGCGGCCCTGACTTGCGCCTCGGTTCCCTCGGGGAGGAGCGCGCGCACATGCTCGTAGGCGGACTGTTTAGGCTTTAATTCGTCGAGCTGATGCTGGGCGAAATAGGCGATGTCGAGCTTTTTATGCTTGTAGACATTGCCGGAAAGGGGCTTCAGCCGCCCGGCGATCGTCTTCACCAAAGTCGATTTGCCCTCGCCATTCGACCCTAGAATGGCGATGCGGTCGTCATGATCGAGGCGGAGATTGACGCCGCGGAGCACCGGCTTTGCTGCCTCATAGCCGAGATCGGCCTCGACAAGGCGCAGGATCGGCGGCGCCATCGGCTTCGGATTCCTGAACGCGAAGGGGATCGTGCGCTCTTCCGGCGGCGCGGCGACAAGCTGCATTTTTTCGAGCGCTTTTATCCGGCTCTGGGCTTGCTTGGCCTTTGAAGCCTTGGCGCGAAAGCGGTCGATGAAGGCTTGCATATGCCGGCGCTGGGCCTCCTGGCGCACGCGGAAGGAGAGGGCTTGCGCGCGCGCCTCGGCGCGCTTTCTTTCATAGGCGTCGTAATCGCCGACGGAAACGGAGAGCTTCGTGTTTTCGAGCGCGAGGATATGCGTCGCCGCGCGGTTCAGAAAGTCGCGGTCATGGCTGACGATAAGCGCCGTATACGGATAAGCCCTGAGAAAGGAGTCGAGCCACATCGCGCCTTCGAGATCGAGATAATTGGTCGGCTCGTCGAGGAGGAGGAGGTCGGGCGCGGCAAAAAGAACGCCGGCGAGCGCGACGCGCATCCGCCAGCCGCCGGAGAATTCCGCGCAGGCGCGCGCCTGCGCCGCCGCCGGAAAGCCGAGCCCCGCCAGGATCTGCGCCGCGCGGGCCTCGGCCGAATGCGCCCCGATATCAGCAAGGCGCGTGTGGATTTCGGCGATGCGGACGGCGTCTTTGGCGCCCTCCGCCTCGGCGAGAAGCGCGGCGCGTTCCGCGTCGGCGGCGAGCACCGTTTCGATGAGGCTCGCCGCGGAAGCCGGCGCTTCCTGTTCGACGCCGCCGACGCGCCGGTTCTTGCGCACCGAGACATCGCCGGCGTCGGGATGAATCTCGCCGCGGATGAGCCGCAACAGCGTCGATTTCCCCGTCCCGTTGCGTCCGACAAAGCCGACCTTCCAGCCGTCGGAAATCGCCGCCGTCGCCTTGTCGAACAGGACGCGGCCTTCGATGCGGAAAGTCAGGTCGTTGATATGCAGCATGGCTGACGCAAAGGGCCCCGGCCGCCTATCTGCCCGGCGCGCGCCGGGAGTTCAATATGCTCGCTTGCCGGCGGGCGCCCGCATTGATAGGAACTCCACGCAAACCGAAGGAGAGGGGCCAGGATGGCGCTCGAACGCACATTCTCGATCATCAAGCCGGACGCGACCCGCCGCAACATCACCGGCAAGATCATCGCAAAGCTCGAAGAGGGCGGGCTCCGCGTCATCGCGAGCAAGCGCATTCGCATGACGAAAAACCAGGCCGAGGGCTTTTACGCCGTCCATAAGGGCCGGCCTTTCTTCGACGAGCTTGTCGCCTTCATGATTTCCGAGCCCGTCGTCGTGCAGGTGCTCGAAGGCGCAAACGCGGTCGCGAGAAACCGCGAGATCATGGGCGCGACCAATCCCAAGGACGCCGCCCCCGGCACCATCCGCAAGGAATTCGCTCTCTCGATCGGCGAGAATTCGGTGCATGGCTCGGACGGGCCCGACACGGCCAGGCAGGAAATCGAGTATTTCTTCTCGAAGGATGAGATTGTCGGCTGAAGCGAGAACCTCACCCTTCCTCGCCACAATCCCGCCCGGATCGCCTTCACATGGTCCCGATCGCGGCCTCATGACGCCGCGATCGGGCGCGACCTTCTCTCTTCGTGGAACACGCCGCAGGAGAGACCGTCATGATCCGCAATCTCATCGCCGCCTTCGCCGCGCCGTCGATCGCCGCCCTCGCCATCGGGGTCAGCGGCTCCTTCGCCGCGGGCGCTGGCGCGGCCTATGGCGGGGCCGTGAGGCAGCTTTCCGACGCTGAGGCGATGTCGAATGCGCGCGCGATTTTCGACCGCGCCGATCTCGACGGATCGGAGAGCCTCAGCGCCGACGAATTCTCGGCGCTCGCGCTCGTCACTGCGGAGCTTGCCCGGCTGAACGGCTTTGTCCCCGTCGAGATCGGCGGCGCGACCGAGACGGTCGCCCTGCCGGCGGCGGCGCCCTCCGAAATGAGCCGCGCCGAGCGCGTCCGAATCGAGGCCGTCGCGCGCGCCGAATTCTACGCGATCGCCGGCGAAGACGGCGTCATCGGCCGCGACGAGTTCGCGCGCGACCGGGCCGCGCGCTTTGCGCGCGCCGACCGCAATCGCAACGGCGCTCTGTCGGAGCGCGAGCTTGTCTCCTACGCCGTCGAGGAAGCGCGGCTCGCCTCGCCGGACGCCTAGTCGAGCCTCGCCTCACGCGCCGATCTTCCAATTGTCGATGAGCCGCGTCCGGCCGAGCGTCACTGCAACGAACACCCGCGCCGGCGTCTTGCCGACAGGGCCGGGGCCGAGCGGGGAAAGCTCCGCCTCCGAACGGATTTCGAGATAGTCGATCGAATTGAAACCCGCCGCGCCGAGGGCCGCGCGTCCCTCTTCAAGCGCCGCCGCGACGGGGGCGCCTTTCGCAAGCGCGGCCGCGACATCGGCGATGACGCCGTTGAGCCGCCCCGCGACGCGCCGCTCCTCGGGCGCGAGATACGCGTTGCGCGACGACAGGGCGAGGCCGTCCGCCTCGCGCAGGATCGGCGCGCCGACGATCTTCGTCTTCAGGTCGAGATCGCGCGCCATCTGCTGGATGACGCGCAATTGCTGGAAATCCTTCTCCCCGAAAACCGCGACGTCGGGCGCGCATTGATTGAGGAGCTTCAGAACGACCGTGGCGACGCCGCCGAAAAAATGCGGGCGCGAGACGCCGCAAAGCCCGGCGGAGAGCTTTTCGACCGTCACGGCCGTTTGGAAACCTTCCGGGTACATTTCCTCGGGCGCCGGACAATAGGCGAGATGGCATCCCGCGGCGCGCAACAATTCGAGATCGCGCGCTTCGTCGCGGGGATAGGAGGCGAGATCTTCATGCGCGGCGAATTGTTTCGGATTGACAAAGATGCTGACAATCGTTCGGTCCGCGAGGCTTCTTGCCTGTTTGACGAGCGAGAGATGGCCGTCATGGAGCGCGCCCATCGTCGGCGCGAAACCGATGCTGAGACGCGCCGCCCGCCAGGCGTCGAGGCGGGCGCGAAGCGCGCGAACGGTCGTCACGACGCCCATAGAAGAATCAGAAGAGGCTGGCGACATCGCGGGAACTTTGGGTTATGGCTATCGGGTTCGGATTTCGGATAAAGTATTCGGCGTAAGGGCGGCAGAGGCGCTTCAGGCAGTGGGCAGGAGAAGGATGGTCCTTATAGCACGCGCGCGCGCCGCGGGGATGATGCTCGCGATGCTCATGCTGCCGGCTTGCGCGACATTGCGCGGCGATCGCGGCGACATCGCCAGCATCACCGAGGACGCGCAGTGGAACGCCGTGCGCGCCGCCGAGCTTGAGGTCGAACTCGCTGAGGTGACGGCGCAAAAGGAAGAGCTCGCAAGACAGGTCGCCGAGCTTCAGGACAAGCTTAAGACCAAAAACGCGGCGCCGGCCGAAACCGTCCCCGCGCCCGCTCCGGCGGAAAAGGTCTCGGTTCCCGCGCCGCCGGCGGCGACGCCGAAAAAGCCGGAAACCGTCGTCGCCGCGGCCGATGTCAATCGCGCCCTCGCCAATTCGCCGAAGCCGCCGGTCGATCCGGCGCCGCGCCTTGTCCAGCCGTCCTTCGCCTCCGAAGACGATACGGTGTTTGAAAACGAGGCCGGGGCGAGCGAAATTCCGTTGACCAGCGTCCTGTTCGGCGTCCATCTTGCCTCCTATCGCGCCGTCAATGACGCGCGCGCGGGCTGGAGCAAGCTCCAGCGCGACAATCCCGATGAGCTCGGGCTTCTTGAGCCGCGAATCATCAAGGTGACGATCGCCGACCGCGGCGATTTCATCCGTCTCATCGCCGGCGGCTTCGCCTCCGAGGAAAAGGCGGGGCGGCTTTGCCGACGGTTGCGCGCCAAGGGAGTTTTCTGCGCCGTGACCGGCTTTGAAGGCGAAAAGCTGTCGACGGCGGGGCAAGGCTAGCGGCGGGCGATAAATCTCGATCGGCGTTCTCGCGGCCCATCCTTCGCGACGGCGCTTGCGCGCCTCCTCAGGATGAGGCCCATGCTTGTTGCAACAAGGCAAATTGCAACAAAGCACGGGCCTCATCCTGAGGAGCGGCCCCTTAAGGGCCGCGTCACGAAGGATGGGCCGCGGAGTTCTGATACGGGTCGGTCGCCCGATGATCTAATCCGGCGGCGCGACTTCGAAGGCGCGCCGCGCCAGGAGGAGGCCGGCATATTCCGCCTCGCCGATATAACGCACTTCGAGCACCCCCGGATCGAGGCGCGCAACGCCGAGCGGCGCTGTGACGCGGCGCGCAGGCGCATCCGCATAAGCGGCGATATTGTCGAGACGCTTCAATAGGATCGGCGTCTTTTCTCCGGTCCTTTTCAGCATGATGTCGACCCGTCCATAGGCAGAGACATCGCCGTGCGACGCGACATGAGTCTCAAGTTCAAGCGTTCCTTCCGGCGTCCGCAAAAGCCGCGTTCCGGCGATCGCCGCCGCCGCTCTGGCCCCGCCGAAGCGCAGGATCACCGGCGTTGAAAGGGCGAGCCCGATATCGGCGGCGAGATCGCCGGCGCCGCCGGCTCTGCGCAAGGGCGTGCGCGCCGCGTTCGTCTCGAAGACAAGATGCGAGCGGCGCTCGCACCCCCTCGCGCAAGGCAGGCCCGGCGGCGCGGCGCGCAGGCGCACGGTGATCGTTTTGCTCGCCCCGGGCTCCAGACGAAAATAGGCCGGCGATACGACGAGATAGGGCGCGGCGCTCATTTTCTCGCGCAGAGCCGCGTCCGCGGCTTCATAGCCTGTTTCGGTCGGGGCAAGGTCGGTCCAGGAAAGCCGGCCTTCGACGATCCGCCGCGACGGATTGGAAACCCGATAGGTCGCGACGGGGTTTTCGGCGGTGATCACCTGGCGCAGCGGCGACACGGCGATTTCGGCATGCGCTTGCCCTGAAAGAATGAGCGCGAGGAGGGCGAGCGGCGATGCCTTCCTCCCTTTTCCAAAGGAAGGGGCCGGGCCTGGCGCGGGACGGGATTTGGCGTTCAATTTCAAAAATCCACGAGGGTGAGAATCGCGCCATTCTCTGCAATCCTACGGCCAGTCTGCGTGAGGCGAATGGGATGACCCATGTCATTGTGCTTGGGAACGAAAAAGGCGGCTCCGGCAAGTCGACGGCGGCGATGCATATCGTCGTCGCGCTTCTTAAGGCGGGCCGGCGCGTCGCGGCGATCGATCTCGACATGCGCCAGCAAAGCCTGAGCCGGTATTTGGAGAATCGCAGAAAATTCAGCGAATCCAAAGGGAAGGATCTTGTATTTCCGGTCATGCCAGAGGTCGGGGCGTCAACCCTCGACAGCCGCGAGGCGGCCAGGGAAGAAGAAACGCGCCGTCTCGCCGAGGCCTTCGCCGGCCTTTCCGACTGCGATTTCGTCATTGTCGATTGCCCGGGGGCGGACACGCATCTGTCCCGTCTCGCCCATGCCCATGCCGACACGATCGTCACGCCCTTGAACGACAGCTTTGTCGATTTCGACATGCTGGCGAGGCTCGATCCCGCAACGGGAAAGGTCGTCGGGCCGAGCCTTTACAGCGAGATGGTCTGGGCGGCGCGCAAGCGCCGGGCGATGGCGGGCGTTTCCGGCGGCATTGACTGGGTCGTTATGCGCAACCGCCTCTCGGCGACCCATGCCCGCAACAAGGCCGAGATGGGCCGCCAGCTTGAGGACCTGTCCGGCCGGATCGGCTTTCGTCTCGCCCGCGGCTTTGGCGACCGGGTGATTTACCGCGAGTTGTTCCCGCTCGGGTTGACGCTGCTCGATCTCGGCGGGACGGACGCGCCGCTGCGCCTTTCGACGATGAGCCACCTTACCGCGCGGCTCGAAGTGCGCTCGCTGATCGCGACGCTGAAGCTGCCCGAAGCGGTCAGGCAGGCGGCCTAAGAGGTTGTAGGTTGTAGGGTGTAGGGTGTGCGAAGGTTGAATAACACCAACTCACAACCTGCAACCTACAACCTATAACCTTACGGAGCCGCAAACGTGCTGGGGGGCCTTGCTCTCATCATCGCCATCGCCGCCGCGGGCTGGCTGCTCTTCCGCCAGGCGCGGGGAGCGGCGCCGGGGGGCGGCGCGCGCAATGTGACGATCTTGAAGGGCGTCGTTTTTCTCGCCCTCGCCGCCGCGCTTTTCGCCGCCAAGCTCTGGCCGCTCGCCTTCATGACCCTTCTCGCCGCGGGCGCGGTCACGGGCGTCGAGCTCTGGCGCGAGCGCACAATGCGGCTCGAAGAGGCGGCCTCGAAAAATGTCGCGCCCGCGGGGCCGAAAATGCAGCCCGAAGAGGCCGCCTCCATTCTCGGCGTCGCGGCGGACGCGCCGCCGGAGACGGTCCGCGCCGCGCATAAGAAGCTCATCAGCCAGCTCCACCCGGATAAGGGGGGTACGGACTATCTCGCCGCGAAGATCAATGACGCGCGGGACGTGCTGCTAGGGAAGAATGACGCGCGGCCTGTCGAATAGTCTCGGCCCGCCGCTTGCTCGAACTTTTTCGTAGGGCGCACTGAGTGCGATAGCCGCACACCGGAAAGTTGCAGAGGGACAAGCCCAGTAACGGCGCGGGCTCCGATGGTTAAGCCAATAGTTATCCCCGTACTTATCCCCGTATTTATCCCCCTCCCTCGGCGCCGGATTTACGATGCGCGGGCAGTCATGGAGTTTTCCTTTTGCAAACGCGCAACGAACGATTCTCACCCGATCTTGCCCGGCGCGCTCGCCAGGAGCCGGCGCGCGAGGAATTCGGGGCTTGCGTCGAGAACGCCTTCCGAAATGAAGGCGGACTCGGAAAAATGCGCGAGTGCGAGGCCCGACATGAAGGCCGCGTTCAGGGCCGAGCCGACGCGCTTTGCCGCGTCGAATTTGGTGATGATGAGGCGCCGAACCCCGAAATCCTTGAAAGCCGCCGCCCATTCCTCATATTCGGCCGGATCGCCGCTCGCCGGCAGGACGAGCACGGGCTCGGCGTCCGCGGACTCGCGCAGGGCCTTGAGCGCGGCGATGTCGCCGGCGTCGAAGGGCGAAACGCCGGGCGTGTCGAGGACGATCGCCCCGCGCGGCTTGTTGAAACGCAGCGCCTCGTCGACGTCGAAGGGCGTGTTGACGATGAAAAAATCCGCACCGAGATTATCGGCGTAGGTCTTAAGCTGGTCGACCGCGCCGGCGCGTCCCGAATCCGCCGTCATGATGAAGGCGCAGCCGTCCTTCCGCATCGCGCGCGCGGCGAGCTTTGCCGCGGAGGAGGATTTGCCCGCGCCCGTCGCGCCGACGAGCATGATCGGCGTCGAGGGCGACAATTCGAGCGGCGCGAATTTGAAGGCGAGCGAAAAGGCCGTCTCCAGCCGGTAGAGATCTTCCCCGATCCGCGATTCCCGCGCGCCGTCGATGATCGCCATCATCATCTCCGGCCCGACGCCATGCGGGGTCAAAAGCGCGTCGATGTCGCGCGCGGCCTTGTCGGTGAGCGCGGCCGGCGCGGCGGGCGAGGCGGCCTTGCGCGCGCCGGAAAGCTCGCCCTTGAGCCGCGCCAGCGCATTCTCGGCGTAGCGCTGTTCGAGCGCGTCATTGAGGCGCGCGCCCGTCTCCTGCCGGGCGATCTTGTCGTCGATCGCAGAGCGCGCCGCCTCGCCGAAAGTCGGCTCCAGCCGCTGCGGCGCCGGCGCGGCGGGCGCCGGCTTGTCGGAGGCCGAGACCTCGACATCCCCGCTCGGCAGGTTCCTGACCGCCACGATCACCGCCCGCTCCCCGAGAGCCCGCCGCGCCTTCGCCTTCGCCGCGTCGAGAGTGGAGGCGATGAACTTCATCATGGGGAACTCGAAACGTCAGATCTGGCCCAAATTCTTCAGCCTAGTATGGGGGTGAATTTCGTTTTGCGAAAGCACCGTCGTTTGCGCGCGCACCCGCTCAAGGACGGAGCGCACGAAAGGCCGGATGGCCGCGCTCGTGACGATCGCCGCCGCCTCGCCCGCCGCCGCGGCCGCTTCGAGCTTCTTCATGGCGAGGCCGACAAATTCCTGAAGTTTCGAGGGCGCGAGCGCCAATTGCCGGTCGTCGCCCTGGCCGATGAGGGCGTCGGCGAATTCGCGCTCCCAGAGCGCCGAAAGGGTGATGATCGGGGCCGCGCCGTCGGCGCTCCTGATGGCGCCGCAGATCTGCCGGGCGAGGCGCGCGCGCACATGTTCGGCGATATGCGCGGCGCTTTGCGAATGCGGCGCGGCCTCCGCGATCGCTTCGAGGATCGCGGGCAGGTCGCGGATCGAGACGCGCTCGGCGAGGAGCGCCTGCAAGACGCGCTGCACCGTCGTCACGCTTGCGACCGAGGGGATCAAGTCGCCGACGAGATGTTTGTGCTTTTCGGGCAGCGCGTCGATGAGCTTCTTCGTCTCGGCGTAGGAAAGCAGCTCCGGCGCGGCCGCCTTGATGATTTCGGTCAGATGCGTCGTCAGCACCGTCGCCGCGTCGACGACGGTGAGCCCCTTAAGGCTCGCGGCCTCGCGCTGGCTTTCCTCGATCCACATCGCGTCGAGGCCGAAAGCGGGCTCCCGCGTCGGCTCGCCGACAAGGTCGAGACGGCGCCCGCCGGGGTCCATGACGAGGAACCGGCCGGGGCGGACCTCGCCGCGCCCGACCTCCTGCTCTTTCAGGCGAATGACATAGCTCTCGGCGCCGAGCTGCATATTGTCGAGAATGCGCACCGGCGGCGTGACGAAGCCGAGTTCTTGCGCGATCGCGCGGCGCAGCGCCCGGATCTGGTCGGTCAGGCGCGGGGCCCCGCCGTCATTGATGAGCGGCAGGAGGCCGTAGCCGAGCTCGATCCTGAGATCGTCCATGACGAGCATATGGGCGGGGTCGTCCTCGATCCTCGGCCTTGCGGCGGCTTCCTCGCGGGCGCCGCGTTCGGCCTCGCGCTTTTTCCGGCGGGCGATCGCAAGCGCCGCCGCGCCGACCGCGAGCGCGAGGAGGACGAAGGGAATAAAGGGCATCCCCGGCAGAATGGCGACGATGAGAAGGACGCCGGCGACAAGGCCGAGGGCTTTCGGATATTCGGCGAATTGCGCCGCGACCGCCTTGTCGGCCGAGCCCTCGACGCCGGCTTTCGAGACGAGCAGGCCCGCCGCGACCGAGATGACAAGCGCCGGCATCTGGCTGACGAGGCCGTCGCCGATGGTCAGGAGCGTGTAGGTCTCGCCGGCGTCCGCAAGGCTCATGCCCATCTGCACGACGCCGATGACGACGCCGCCGATAATGTTGATGAGGGTGATGAGGAGCCCGGCGATCGCGTCGCCGCGCACGAATTTCGAGGCGCCGTCCATCGCGCCGAAGAAATTCGATTCCTCTTCGAGCTGCTTTCTTCGCGTGCGCGCCTCGGCCTCGCTGATAAGGCCGGAGGAAAGATCGGCGTCGATCGCCATCTGCTTGCCCGGCATCGCGTCGAGGGAGAAGCGGGCGGCGACCTCCGCGATTCGTCCCGAGCCGCGCGTGATGACGACGAAATTCACGATCACGAGGATCGCAAAGACGATCATGCCGATGACGAAATTGCCCTGCATGACGAAGCCGCCAAAGGCTTCGATGACGCGCCCCGCCGCGTCCGAGCCTTCATGGCCGCGGCTGAGGATGAGCCGCGTCGAGGCGATGTTGAGGCCGAGACGGAACATCGTCGCGATGAGGAGGATCGAGGGGAAGGTCGAGAATTCGAGCGCCTTCCTGGTGAAGAGCGCGGTCATCAGGATGAGAACGGCGAAGGTGACCGAACTCGCGAGCAAGATGTCGAGGAGCCAGCGCGGCGTCGGCAGGATGAGGAGCGCGAGAATGGCGATGACGCCGCTCGCGAAAAGGACGTCGGAGCGCAGGAGCGGCTTGAGACGGGCGAGGAGGGAGCGATTAGGCATGGCGGACGCTTGAGTTTGCCGCGCATCCTTCGTGACGCGGGCCTTCGGCCCGCTCCTCAGGATGAGGCCCGCGCTTGTTGCAACAAGGGAAAGCCTCATCCTGAGGAGCGCCCCGCAGGGGCGCGTCACGAAGGATGGGAGCAGGGCTCAGCATCTCACGCGCTCGCCCTTAAATCCCCGGGCGGCGGCACGGCGACGCCTTCGTCCGTATACTGCTTCAATTTATTTCTGAGCGTCCGGATCGAAATCCCGAGAATATTCGCCGCATGGGTGCGGTTGCCGAGGCAATGGTCGAGCGTTTCGAGGATGAGGCGCTGCTCGACCTCGGCGACCGTGCGCCCGACGAGGCTTTCGCTTTCGCCGGCGGGCGCGGCCTCGGCATGGCGTTTCAGCGCCGAGCCGTCGGGGAGGCGGATCGCCGCCTCGCCGATTTCATCGCCCGTCGCGAGCAGGACCGCGCGGTGCATCGCGTTTTCAAGCTCGCGCACATTGCCCGGCCACGGGGCCGTCGCGATGGCGCGTCTTGCCGCCTCCGAGAGCGGGCGCGGCGGAACGCCGTTCAGCGCGGCGTATTTCCTCGCGAAATGCTCGGCGAGGGCGAGAATGTCGAGCGGGCGCGCCCGGAGCGGCGGCGCGGTCAGAGTGACGACGTTCAGGCGGAAGAGGAGGTCTTCGCGGAACTTGCCCGCCTTGACTTCGCCGGTAAGATCGCGGTTCGACGTCGCGATGACGCGGATGTCGATCTTGACGGGCTTTGCCCCGCCGACGCGGTCGACGACGCGCTCTTGCAGGACGCGCAGGAGCTTTGCCTGCAAGCGCACGTCCATTTCGGAAATTTCGTCGAGGAGGAGCGTGCCGCCATCGGCCTCCTCGAACTTGCCGATGCGGCGCGCGACGGCGCCGGTGAAGGCGCCTTTCTCATGGCCGAAAAGCTCCGACTCCAGAAGATTTTCCGGAATGGCGGCGCAATTGATCGAGATGAAGGGTTTGTCCGCGCGGCGCGATTTCGAATGGAGATATTTCGCGATCACTTCCTTGCCGGCGCCCGATTCGCCCGTGATGAGGATCGAGGCTTCGGACGCCGCGACCTGGTCGGCGAGCGCGATCACTTTCTTCATTGCGGGATCGACCGCGATGAGATCGCTTGCTTCCTCGCAAACCGCTTCGAGGACGGCGGCGATGAGCTCGGCGTCGGGCGGCAGCGGGATATATTCCTTCGCGCCCGCCTTGATCGCGGCGACGGCGGCGTCGGCGTCGGATTTGACGCCGCAGGCGACGACCGGCGCGGCGATGCGTTCAGCGCCAAGCGACTTGATCAAATGCGCGATGTCCTCGCGGACGTCGACCATCAGGAGGTCGGCGCCCTGGCCGCGGCGCAGCGCCGACAAGGCCGCCTCGACATCGGGCGAGAAGGCGACTTTCGCGCCGCGCTCCATCGCGATTTTCGCGGCGGCCGAAAGCTGGCCCGACAACCCGCCGACGATCAATAGCCGCATTGTTCCGCTCCTAGAACTCGTCGTCCTTGACGATCTCGGTCATGGTGACGCCGAGCGCGCCGTCGACCATGACAAGCTCGCCGCGCGCGATCAGCCGGTCATTGACGTAAAGATCGATCGGCTCGCCGACCTTGCGGTCGAGTTCGATGACGGCGCCCTGCCCGAGCCGCATCAGCGCGGCGACATTCATTTTCGTCTTGCCGAGCAC